>JBNGDZ010000138.1:0-5494 GCA_049975765.1 Armatimonadota bacterium | reverse complement strand
GATTCCGCGTAGGTCGGGCTCTTGCTCTGACTTCAGATTCCGCGTAGGTCGGGCTCTTGCTCTGACTTCAGATTCCGCGTAGGTCGGGCTTCCAGCCCGACAGCAACCAAACGAAACGGAACGTGAGGGCACCGGCCAGCCGCGCCTGTCGCCCGCTGGGCCTGCCGCCTTCGGAGGCCGTTGCTGGTCGCTCGCAGCTCGTCGCTCTCTCACACAATGAAACGCCTCGACCGCTACGTACTGACCGAGATGCTCCCCCCGTTCCTGTTCGGGATCGGGGCCTTTCTCGCCATCCTGGTGGGTGTGCAGCTGCTGTACGAGATGTTGCGCATGATCTACACGGCCGGCTTCCCGGCGTGGGCGGCCATCAGGATCTTCCTGCTGGAGATTCCCGGGACGGTCACCCTTACGCTGCCCATGGCCACCATGTTCGGGAGCCTCATGGCTATGGGGCGGCTGTCGGGGGACGGAGAGATCGTGGCGATGCGGGCGGGCGGGATCAGCGTCCCGAGGATCGGGCTGTCGCTGATCGTCGCCGGAGTGGTCATCTCGATTGTTGGACTGGCCGTCAACGAGACCGTGGTGCCGCCGGCCAAGAGCTGGGCCTTCGAGATCGCGCGCGATGTGCGGACCACAGCCGCGGGCGAGGATGACTTCGTCTACGTGGCGCGGGATGACGAGGGCCATGTCGAGCGGATTCTCCATGCCGAGCGCTTCGACGTGGATCAGTTGAGCCTATACGACGTTATGGTCGTCGATTACACCCTCGGCCCAAAGCCCGTCTTCTTCACCGCGCGCAAGGCTCGCTGGCAGGGCGAGTACTGGATCATGGAGAATGCTGAGCGGACTATCTGGGACGAGACCCTCGGCGGGCTCGTCAGCGGGACCGTCCGGGAGGCGCGGCTGCACGTGGGCCACGGCAAGGACGAGATCGAGCGCATCCGGAAGGGCCCCGATGACATGACGCTGGAGGAACTTCGGGAGGAGATGGCGACCGCCCGCCGACGCGAGGCCGACTCCTGGGCCGACCGGCTGTGGATGCACTACCACGTGCGCCTGGCGATCCCCTGGGCCTCGCTGGGCTTCGCCGTTTTGGGCCTGGCGCTGGGCGTTCAGCGGCAGCGCTCCTCGCGGGGCATCGGCATGGGCGTCTCGCTGCTGGTGATCTTCGTCTACTACGTGGTGGCTCACACGCTCACGCTGGTCGGTGAGCGTGGCGTGGCGCACCCGGCGATCATGGCCTGGACCCCCAACGTGCTGCTTTACCTGACGGGAATCGGCCTGCTGCTGACCAACTCGCGCTGAACGCGGCGGCCGACGACGACCGAAACGGGCTCTGAAGCCAATGTCCACCTACACCATCGTGCTCGTGGTCGCGCTCGCGGTCCTCGGTGGGCTTATCGCCTACCTCGGGGACCTGCTGGGCGCATGGCTGGGCAAGCGCCGGAGCACCATCTTCGGCCTTCGACCCCGGCGCAGCGCCCGACTGATGGCCGCCGCGGTCGGCGCCCTGCTGCCCCTCATCGGCCTCACCGTCGCCACCATCGGCTCCCGCTACGCCCGCGTGGCGGTCTTCGAGCTGCACTCGCTGCTGCAGCGGCGCCAGGAGCTGGAGGACACCGTTGACGACCTCCGCGACCGCATCCAGCGGGCCCAGAGCCGAGCCAGCGAGGCGGAGCAGCGAGAGGCCACCGCACAGGCGCACGCTGAAGAGGCCCAGAGCCTGCGCGCGGACGCAGAGGCGGAGCTCGCGCGCGTGCAGAGGGCCCGGGATGCGCTGCAGGCGCGCCGGGACGAGTTGCAGGCGCGCGTGGAGCAGCTCACGGCCAGACGGGACGAGTTGGTGGTCCAACGCGACCGCGCGGAGTCGGAGCTGAGCCAGGCCAGAGCCGATCTGAAGGATGTCCGTGACCAGCTTGACGCTACCGAGGAACAGGTCGAAGAGGCGGAGCAGCGCGTTGCGAACCGCGCCCATGAGCTCAGGAGGATAAACGAAAAGCTCGACGCGCTCCAACGACGCTTGGAGCCGACGCAGCGGGAGCTGGAGGCCGCGACTGAGGACCTGGCCGCCCGCCAGCAGGAGCTGGCCGACGTTGGAGCGCACCTGCGGGAGGTCCTCGAGCGCCAGGAGCTGATGGCCGAGCAGCAGGCGGTCTTCGAGCCCGGCGATGAGCTGATCCGCTTCGTCGTGCCGGGCGACGAGACCCAGGACCAGCTCGAGAGCACGCTCTACGAATACCTGCATATCGCCAGCGCGCTGGCCGAGAAGCAGGGGGTGCCGGAGGGCGAGAACGGCCGGTCGGTGATCGCCGTGGCGCCCATCCCGACGTGGGCGCTGGCGCGCGAGGTCCCCGAGACGATGATCGTGCGCCACGTCGCCGAGGAGCTGCGCAAGGGGGACGCTGAGCAGTACGTGGTGATGATTCGGGCCTTCCGCCGCTGGTTCGAGGGCGAGCAGCAGCAGCTTGCGGTGCAGTTCAAGGCCGCCCCCAACCGCCTCGTCTTCACCAACGGCCAGGTGCTCGACGAGCTGCTCATCAGCTCCGAGCTCACCGCCCTGCAGGCCTTCGGGACCCTGTGGCTGCGCATCACCGATGAGAGGGAGAGCCGCGTGCGCGCCCGCGCCATCGAGGAGGGGATGCTTCCCCACCCCGAGACCGGCAACTACGGTTCTGTGGACCTCGCGGAGCTGTTCACGGCCGCTGAGACGGTCAGCGAGGGGGCGGGCATGATGCGCGTGCGGGTGATGGCCGCGCAAAACACCTACACGCGCGGCCCGTTGCTGCTGGATATCAGCGTTGAGCCGGCCGGCGAGAGCCCCTGACGCGCCGGGGGAGGCCCCCCATGTCTGAAAGCGACCGCCAGGTCGTCGTGGCCGTCGACCCCGGACGCGCCAAGTGCGGGCTGGCGGCGGTCGCCGCCGACGGACGCGTCCTGGGGCGACGCATCGTACCCGCCGATCAGGTCGGCCGCGCCGCCTGGCAGCTCGCCACCGCCCACCAGGCATCCACCATCGTCCTCGGCGGGCGCACCGGCGCCGGCAAGGCCTGGGAGCGCCTCAGGCAGGCCACCTCCCTCCCCATCGCCGAGCTCGACGAGCACATGACCACCCTTCAGGCCCGCCGCCGCTACTGGCGCGAGAACCCTCCGCCGGGGCTCTGGCGGCTCGTCCCAACCAGCCTCCGCGTTCCCCCTGAGGCCTACGACGACTGGGCGGCCGTGATCCTGGCCGAGCGATACCTGGGGCTGGCGCAAGACGAGCGGGCATAGCGTAACTCAACGCCGCTCCCGACGCGGGCGGTCTACCGCGAGAGCCCTGCGCGATGCGCACCACCATTGAGGCGATGATATGGACAGACTCACGTCCCGGCTGTTGTCCGAAGAGGGCCTCACAGTCCCCGACGCGTGGCATGACCTCGTCGAGGCCGTCGAGGGCGAGGGTGGCGCGATCATGGTCATCGGCGACACAGACACCGGCAAGACCGTCCTGTCCTGGTGGCTGGCCGAGCGGCTGGCCGAGCGCGGCAGCGCCGCCGTGGTGGACGCCGACCTGGGACAGTCGCTGCTCGGACCCCCGGGGACCGTGGGCTGGCGGGAGGTCGGGCGGGAGGGCGAGGAGTTCGTGTTCGTGGGCGTGGTCTCACCGGCGGAGCGGCCGCTGGGGGCGGTCACGGCCACGTGGAGATGCGTCCAGCACGCGCGGGAGGTCGCCGCGTGGGTCGTCCTCGACACCTCCGGCTACGTGGACGGCTCCGGCGCCATCGCCCTCAAGCGCGCCAAAATGGACCTGGTCTCCCCCGCGCACGTGATTCTACTCGAGGATGAGCCCGGGCGGCTGGAGGCCGTGGCCCGAGCCGTGCGGCCCGGCGAGACGCGCCTGCATCGCCTTCAGCCCACGCCGGCGGACTCCAAGAGCCCCTCCTTCCGCCAGCGCTGGCGGCAGGAGCGATTCCTGGAGTACATCCAGGGCGCCCAGGTGCGGGAGATCTCGCTGCGCCAGCGCGCGGTCTACGGCGGTCGCCCGTGGGTCTGGGGCGGCTCCTGGGCGCAGATCGCCGAGCGGCTCCGGGGGCTGCTCATCGGCCTCAGCGACGCTCAGGGCATCGGGCTGGCTATCGGCCTGTTGCGCGAGGTGGCGGACGGGGGCGAGACGCTGCACCTGCTCACGCCCCTGGGCAGACGAGAATCTCCCGGGCAGCACAGAGACTCTCCGCGAGGGCTCGATGACGTGGCCGCGGTCGGGCTGGGGACGGTTCGACTGCGCGAGGATGGAACGCAGATTCGCGAGGAGTGACACCGAGAGGGGGCCCCCGGGCGCGCCCGCGGTGCTCCTCGAGGACGTCCCGCTGCCGCGGGAGCTGACGGCGGCGGTTGAGTTCTGAACGCGTGAGAGGAAGCACACAGGAGAGACAGCAATCATGCAGGTGCGAGGACGCCCGCGAGGTGGGCACGGTGCCCGCCGAGTGCGACCTGGTCCAGTGGCTGGATGCCGACACGCTGGCGGTTTCCGCCGCCAAGGGCCATAACGCCGGGCCGTATCCGCTGGTGCTGATCGCCCTCGCCACCGGCGGGGTGTCCTCGTGCCCGTGCGGGTCCCGCGACGCTTCTACGTCTGCATCGATTTCGACGCCACCTACACCAGGGGCGTCTACGTGTTCCAGAATCACGATGTAGAGCGCTCGCACTCCTTTTTCGCGCTGCCGTACTCGGGTATCATGAACGTGAAGGGCCAGTTCGACTGGATGATCCGGGCGCACCTGAGCGAGGCGCCAGCGGAGGCAGCGCCCTCAGACGACGATGGAGAGGCCGCCGCCGGCGAGCAGTAGGCGGCCGGGCAGCGCACAGCGAGGGCGACAGGAGGAGTGACCGTGAGCGGACGATCCGGTACCGTGGCGGCGGCGGTGGCGCTCGCATGCCTCACATGCGGCGCCGTCGCGCAGGAGCAGACCCTGGAGAACCAGCTCCAGAGCGTCGAGGAGTTGCAGATGCAGGCCCGCGACCGGCAGGCTCTGGAGGTGCTCGACGGGCTCATCGCCGAGCATCCGGAGAGCGTGGAGGCCCTGCTGCAGCGCTCCAGGGTGCGCAAGCAGCTCCGTGACTACCAGGGGGCCATCGAGGACGCCGAGCGGATCCTGGAGCTGAGCCCCGAGTCCGCCGCCGGCCTTCTGGCGCGCGCGGAGGCGCTCATCGAGATGCGACGCTATGAGGCGGTGACGCGGGACGCCGAGAGGGTGCTGGAGCTGACCGGCCGGACGCTCGCCGAGCGCCCCGATGACGTGGACGCGCTGCGCACCCGCGCGATCATGCGGGTGCACCTGCGCAGGTACGAGGAGGCCATCGAGGACATCACGCGGGCCATCGAGCTGCGGCCCGATGAGCCGCGCCTGCACGCCATCCGCGCCTGTCCGCAGATGGCGCTGGGCAGGCCGGCCTTCGCGGTCGCCGACTACGATCGCGCCATTGAGCTGTATCCGCAGTACGCGGTGGCCTATCA
>JBNGDZ010000137.1:6751-9921 GCA_049975765.1 Armatimonadota bacterium | reverse complement strand
GTCCAGCTCCAGCTCCTCGGTGGGCCGGATCTCCTCCGCAAAGCGCATCAGCACCAGGCATAATACGCCGTGCAGCGGCCGCAGGGCGGTAAGATGCTCGCGCTGGTGCATCACGAACCTGGCGATGCCCACCTTCCCGGCATCCTCCATCGCCCGCATCAGCAGCTTGTAGGGCCGCCTGGAGCCCTCCTCGGGCACCAGGTAGTAGGGCCGGTCGTAGTAGATGGGATCGATCTCCCCCAGGTCCACGAAGTCCTCGATCTTTATGGTCTCGCTTCTCTCCGGCGCCAGTTCATCCAGCTCCTCCGGCGTCACCACGACATACTCGCCCGACTCCACCTCGTATCCCTTGACGATCTGCTGGCGCTCCACCTCGTTGCCGTCATCGTTCACCATCCGGTAGTGGATGCGCTGCCCGGTCTCGCTGTCGATCATGTGGAAGTCCGGGCTGACGTCCTGCACGGTCGTGACCATCCGCACCGGCACATGAACCAGCCCGAAGCTGATGGCTCCCGTCCAGATTGCCCTCGGCATCATCCACCTCCCGCGCCTGCATCGCCTATGGACGCCTTCACCGCCGCGCGCCTTCTTCCTGCCGGCCCGGCTCAGCGGATGAGCGGCGGCGGGCCGGACTGCAGGCGGCGCTGAATCTCTCCCGAGATCCGCTCATCGTGTGGCAGCAGGTCCTCGAAGCGCCCGGCGACCTTGCGGATCGCCGCCGCGAAGGCCTCCATGTAGCCCTCCGGAGGCTCGATCATGGTCGGCAGCGCCAGGATGCGCGGGATGACCTCTACGGCCTGGGGCAGCTCCTCGCGCCTGGGCGGGCGGTAGCCGCCGTCGATCGAGAGCGGGCCGCGGCCGTCCCCCCAGTAGGGGAAGCCGGTGCTGTAGGGCGGCCACAGGTGCCAGCCCTCGTAGTTGCGGCCTGCCAGGGAGGCGCCCTCGGCGTTGACCGCGGCCTTGAAGGTGTCCGCAGACAGCCCGCCGAGCACCTCCGGATGGTAGAGCATGCGCATGTTGCCGTAATAGCCGGCCGGCTCGGCCTTCTCGTAGAAGCGCGGCGGCTCGACGCACTGCACGTCCTCGATCTGCGCCAGCAGCTCATCGTAGTTCCTCTGGACGCGCCGGTTGCGATACTCCAGGTTCTCCAGCGCCACGGTGGCAATAGCGATGGACAGGTTTGACACGCGAAACTTCATCATTGCCAGCCCGGCCTGGGTCAGCCTGCTGTAGGGCTCCAGCGTCAGCTCCTCCGTGATGTTGTGGCGGTTGAGGTGGCCCATAGCCAGGATGCGCTCGTAGCAGAGGCGGTCGCTGGTGCCCACCACGCCGCCCTCGCCGGCAGCCACCGGCTTGCCGCCGGGCGAGCCGCCCTGCATGGAGTATGAGCCCACATCGCCGATAGAGCCGATGAGCCGCCCGTCCCACCTCGCGCCGTGGGAGTGCGCGCAGTCCTCTATCACTGCCAGATCGTGCTCGCCCGCGAAGGCCATGATGCGGTCCATGTCGCAGACCGCGCCAAACAGATGCGGAACAAGGATGGCCCTGGTGCGCTCTGTCAGGCACCGCGGCAGGTCATCGGGGTCCATGCACAGCGTGTCGGGCTCGATATCGCAGAACACCGGGCGGGCGCCGAGCATCGTGGCCGGCCCGAAGCTGCAGATCCAGTTGTAGGTCGGCGTGATTATCTCATCTCCGGGCCCGACGCCCACCGCGAAGTAGGCCGCCAGCAGTGTGGAGGTGCCGTTGTTCTGGGGCAGCACCCACTGCGTCCCGGCCACCTTCTCGCGGAAGGCCTGCTCGAACTCCAGCACCAGAGGATGGCCGGTGTCCGAGAAGGCGCGCTCCTCGATGATCCGCCGGCACAGCTCCGTCTCCCGGTCGTAGTCGGGCTCCCACAGCTCCCTGCGCTCGAAGCTGCAGATCGGCTCTCCGCCCAGCAGCGCCAGATCGCTCATAGCGGTCACCTGCCCTGTCTTGATGGCGTGTCGATCGATCAGTGCCCGCCGTCCAGCGCCTCCAGCGCCTTGCGGCGGGCCGCGTTCACCGCCACCGGATCCGCGGCGTTCACGATGGTCCTGAAGTGATACGCCCCGCTCGTCTGCATCTGCACCTGCAGGGTCGGTGCCTCGTCTTCGGCGACGATCTCCCCGAACGCCTCTCGGCCGCGCTCCCGGATGAGCTGGCTCAGCACCAGCGCGTCGTGCCAGCCGTCGCGGTAGCCGCAGTAGGCGGGGGAGATGGTGACCTCCGCGCTCTCCTCATCCACCCAGATGATGTTCTCGGTCCTGTTCCAGTGCAGGAACGCCCACAGGCCGTAGCCGTCGAAGTCGTGGTAGAGGGCCATGACGGGATAGATCCACCCGGAGTGGTAGGAGCGGCGGAACGGCTTCGATCCACCCCCGTAGAACCAGAGCTCGTCGCTCCGGTCGATGGTCACCAGCGGCTCGCCGTCGGGGGACGGCCGGCGGACGGTGATGCGCAGCTCGTAGTCGTGGTCCTCCGGCGTCCCGTCCCGGGGGCTGACGTAGAGCACCTCGTGCAGCGCGCCCCCGGTGATGACCACGCCGCGGTCGGTGTTGCCCCACGGGCTGCCGCCCTCCTTCTGCAGCGGCTCGCCGTCCTCCAGCAGCTCCAGGCTCTCGACCTGCTCGGGCGCTACCTGCACCGGCCCGCCCTCGCCGAAGACGCGCATCACCCAGGTGTCCTCGGCGCCGCCGTTGCGGTACTGCGTCCACGGTCCGGCCAGCTCGTGCGCCTCCTCTGCCACCTTGTAGCGGGTGTGCACCAGATCTAGGAAGGTGTCCTTCGAGCCGTAGCCAAGCTGCCACTGGTCGCAGTGGGGATTGAGCGCGTTGAGGTGCTCTGCGGTGCGCGCGACCATCCCTGTGATGGTGGTGAAGGGCCGCCAGCCGGCCCGGCGCGCCAGCTTGGCGGTCTCGATGTAGGAGGGGATGTGCTCGGGCGAGATCTCGTCGCTGATCTTGCAGAACAGGCCCTCGAAGCCCCGCTCCGCCAGCTCCCTGCGCATCTCGCTCCAGAACCAGACCATCACCTGCCGGGCCTCTGGAGTCCCCGGCCCCACCCGGTTCTTCCCCACCGCAGGCGACAGCAGCTTCCAGCCGATGCGGCTGTCGTCGTGAAGGATCTGCCGGTTCAGGTTCGAAAGC
>JBNGDZ010000137.1:0-6741 GCA_049975765.1 Armatimonadota bacterium | reverse complement strand
CGGGTGCATCATGTAGGTCTCCAGGCGCGTCACGCCGTGCCGCTTCGCCAGCTCGAACCAGGGGTCGTAGTAGGAGAAGTCCAGCTCCGGGAGGTCGTCGAGGTCCAGTCGCTCCGGATCCTGCTCGGCGACCTCCCTGATCACCTCGCCGGTCTCCGCCAGGCGCACGTGATCCAGCAGCTCCACCCAGTTGGCGTTCCAGTCCAGCACGTCCCCACCCATCTCCGCGAAGGCCCTCAGTATGGCCCCCAGCCGCCGCAGCTTCGCGTCATCGATCTCATATCCCCCGGCCCACACGGGGAAGCCGCCGCAGTAGCCGCGGACATGAAACGGCCGCCGGCCCTCCACGCTGACGTCCCACACCCGCACCCGCAGAGGCAGCTCCAGCTCCGCCTCGCCCACGCGCAGTGTCAGGGTCGGCTCGTGGACGCCCGGCTGCCTGCCGGTGCTGTCCACCCGCAGCCAGAGCGTCTCGCGCGAGCCTGAACCCATGGTCAGTGGCCCCTCGGGCGGGGGTAGCAGCTCCCGTCGATCCTCGCCGAGCGTGTCCCGGAAGACCGTGATGCCGCCCGCCCACTGCTCCGGCACCTCCGCCGCCACTCGCGCCGAGAGGTCGCGCAGGACGTTGAGCGTCACGCCCAGATACCGCGCCGATTCGCGCGGCAGGTCGATCTGCAGCGGCTCGGGCAGCCGCCGCTTGCCATCGCCCTCGCCCACCGAGAGCCAGAAGCCGCGCTCGCGCTCCTCGTCGGTCACGCCGAAGGCGGTGGCCTCATCGACCCAGCCGGCGACCTGGGCCATCCGCGGCCCCGGCAGGTCGGCGCCATACTCCTGCGCCAGCGCCGTCCACTCGGGGGCCTCGGTCTGCCCCTCGACCGCCACCAGCGCCGCCTGCACCGTCATGGTCTGACCCGGAGGGATGGTCGGGTAGATCCACTCGAAGGTCGGGTGCTCGCGGCTGGAGCGCCAGAGGTAGAAGCGATCCACGCCCGGGGCGTAGACCATCACACCGTCGCCAGTCCGCCCGTCCCACAGCGCCATGACCTCCGGCTCGGCGGCGTCGAAGTACCCGCCCGCGTCCGGCGCGCCCCGCACCGGCTGATCGCCGACGTTGACCCAGTAGAGGTGCTCCTGCGTCTGCGGCTTCGTACCGGGAAGCAGGAAGCTGCGCACCCAGAGCATCGCCTCGGCCTGGCTGCCGTTGCTGAGCTGCCAGCTCACGCGCAGGGCCGGCGATCCGGCCTCCAGGCCAATAGTCTTCACCAGCTCGAGGCCGGAGCGATCGCGCGCCTCGAAGCGCAGCGTCCCCACCTGCGGCCCCGGGCGCATGATTGCCGCGTCGTAGCGCCGCGCGGTGAAGACCGCGCGGTCATCAAGCGCGCCGCCGATCTCGCTCGCGCTCTCCCACAGGGCGATCAGCTCCCGACCCGAGGGCTTGAGGACCCAGGAGCGGATGCGCGCGCCGCCCGCGGCGTCGATCTCCACGCGCATGTGCTCGTTGTCGAGGACGTAGATGTCGCCCTCCTGGCCGGCCGTCACCTCCGGCCAGGCGCAGCTTCCCAGCCCCATCACGCAGATCGCGGCCAGCGAGAAGCTCCTGACGAACTGGCGGATCCTGCGCCCGACGGAGCCGCTGCATCTGCATGTCATCGCGATGTCCACTCCCGAGCCTGTCGTTCCAGTCACGCCGGCGGTATTCGTCCCGGTCCGCGCCCTGGCCTTCGCGGCAGGTCCTCGCCCGTCCGCAGGCGAATGACCTCCAGGCCCAGGAACCATCGGCCAGGAGGCGATCGCGATGTTGCGCCTGATGCTCATTGCCATTCTGTTCGTGCTCGTCGGCGCCATCCCATCCGGCGCCGACCAGGAGATGGCTCTCGACGACTTCGAGTACGATTCCGAGGAGGCGGCGCGGGAGGCGTGGGTTCCGGATGAGGACTCGCTGCCCGTCAGCCTCATGGCGCGCGATGACGGGACGGCGCTGCAGATGAACGCGGACTTCACGGTGGAAGACTCCCGCCGTGCCGTCTACGACCACGAGGTTGACCTCGACCTCAGCCAGTGGGGCCGGTTCACCATGGATATGTACGTGGACGACCCCGGGCTGTTCAGTAGCTTCACCATCTACTTCCGCTCCGGCGACGGATGGTATGGGACGGGCCTTCAGATGCCCCGCAGAGGCTGGGGGACGGTCAGCTTCTCGCGCGCGGACTTCCGTGTCGAAGACGATCCGGCCGGCTGGGACCAGATCGACGGCATTCGGCTCTCGGCCTGGCGCGGCGCGCCGGAGGCCGGGTTCTGCGCCGTCGACAATCTTGTGGCCCACCGCGAGACCCGCGTCATCGTGATGGGCACGCACACCATCCAGCAGGAGGGCGGCGAGGCGGGCGCGGTGCAGAGCGCTGCCGAGACCGTTTCCGGCATCCTCGCCGACGCCGGCGTGCTGACCTCGACCATCGGCGACGAGGACGTCGAGGCCGGGGCTCTGGAGAACTACGAGTTCGCCATCTTCCCCTACAACCCCGACATGACCGAGGCCGAGGTGGGGGCCATCGCACAGTACGTGGCGAGCGGCGGGCACATCATGGCGTTCTACTCGCTCCCCGCGGGACTTGGCGAGATCCTCGGCATCCAGCAGACCGGCTGGACGCAGCAGGCCTACGAGGGCCAGTTCAGCGAGATCCGCTTCGACGAGCCCGGGGACTTCGTGGGACTGCCTGAGGCCGTGGAGCAGGATTCGTGGAACGTGACCGTCGTTGAGCCCATCGAGGACCAGGGGCGGGTGCTGGGCTGGTGGTACGATGATGCGGGCCAGAACACCGGCATTCCCGCCTTCACCGCCTCCAACGCCGGGCTGTTCATGTCCCACATCCTGCTCTCGAGCGACCGCCAGGACAAGCAGCGGATGATGGTCTCGATGCTGGGTCGCTATCTGCCCGAGATCTGGCCCGAGGTGGCCGAGGCGGCACTTGAGGCCCCCGACCAGGTGGGGCATATCATGGGCCTGGATGAGGCCATCGCGTGGATCGAGGAGCGCGCCGACCGCTCCCCCCGGCCGGCCGAGGTGCGCGCGGCCCTCCAGCGGCACCGGGATCAGCTCGCCCGCGCACGGGAGCACCTCGAGGCCGAGCGGTACCCCGAGACGGTGGACGTCGCCACCGAGGCCTGGAAGGCGCTCGGCGAGGCCTACGGGCTGGCGCACACCCCCAGGGACGCCGAGTTCCGCGCCTGGTGGAACCACTCCGGCACCGGCGCGCATGACTCCTGGGAGCAGTCCATGCAGAATCTCAGCGAGGGCGGGTTCAACGCCATCGTACCCAACATGTGGTGGGGCGGCGTGGCGCTGTATGAGAGCGAGTACCTCCCCCACCACCCGGTGGTCGAGGAGCGCGGCGACCAGATCGTGGAGTGCCTGGAGGCCGCGAAACGCTACGGGATCGAGGTGCACCCCTGGAAGGTGAACTGGAACCTGGGCAGCAGGGCTCCGGAGTGGTTCGTCGATCAGCTTCGGGAGGAGGGCCGGCTGCAGCAGTCCTTCAGCGGGGAGGAGATCAGGTGGCTGTGCCCCAGCGATGAGCGCAACTTCGAGCTGGAGCTCAACACCATGCTGGAGGTGGCGCTCAACTACGACGTGGACGGCGTCCACTTCGACTACATCCGCTACCCCGGCCCGCAGGGATGCTTCTGCGAGCGCTGCCACCAGAAGTTCGAGGCGGCCACGGGGCTGGAGGTCGAGAACTGGCCCCAGGACACGCGGGAGAATGAGCGGGTCCGCGAGGCCTGGATCCAGTGGCGCTGCGATAACATCTCCCGGCTGGTGCAGGCCACCGCCGAGGGGGTGCGAGCCGTCAAGCCCGACTGCAAGATCTCCGCGGCCGTCTTCAGCAGCTACCCGAACTGCCGAGAGAGCATCGGCCAGGACTGGGCCTACTGGATCGAGCAGGGCTGGCTGGACTTCGTCTGCCCCATGGACTACACCACCTCCGACACCACCTTCGCCGCCAGGGTCGCCAGCCAGATGCAGTACGTGAACGGCCGCGTCCCCCTCTACCCCGGCATCGGCGCATGGCGGCTGGATGGACCCGATCGGGTGGTGGGCCAGGCCGAGATCGCCCGCAGCCTCGGCGCCGACGGCTTCATCCTCTTCAACTACGGCGGCGACCTGCCCGAGACCGTGCCGCCGGTGATGGGCCGCGCCATGCTGGCCGAGCCGGCCGTCCACCCGCACAACGCCCCAGCCTATGACTTCGAGCTCAGCGGCGAGCTCACTCGCCAGCGCACCTGGGGCCTGCACGTGGACGAGGGGGCCACCGTCACCGCCACCGTCAGCCGCGGCGAGGACATCGCGGGCCGCGAGTTCGGCGATATCGAGGGTCGCGTCGTGGTGCAGGACGTGGACGGCCGCACCGTCGAGCAGCTCGGTGCGGCTCCGGCCGATGGCCAGCCTGTGCAGGTGAGCTTCAGCGCCGCCTCGGGCCTGCACCGGATCGCCGTCGAGGGAACCTACGCCGGCGCCGACGGGACCCGGCGGCGCTTCGTGACCCGCAGCGTGCCCGTTGTCTTCGGGGAGCTTGCGGAGGACATGAGAGGACTGCTCTGAGGTCCCGGGGCCTATTGGGACCGGGTGGAGGTCTCCCCACAGGCGACACGGAACCATGGGGGAACTGTCGATAGATGCTCTTGCGAGGAAGGTCGTGAGCTAGCCATGGATCGTCTTCGTGTCGCGGGGGTGTGCGTTGTCGCAGTGGCCGTGCTGGTGGCACTGGCAGGCTGCGGAGGTGGTGGGGAGGAGCCCGCTCCCGGTCCGGGACCAGGCGGGCATTGGAGCCTTCCGGATGCCATGAACCTGGTTGAGGCCAGCACTCCTGCGCCAAGCAGCCAGACCAACCGGGACGCCCTGCTCGACTGGTTGGATGAGGGGAACCTGCCGGAGAGCGAGGCAGAGCTACAGGAGGAGCTGGACAGGTGGGCCGATGCGGTTGATGCAGACCCGCAGGATGTCGGCGCACAGATGGGCCTGATGATGACGGTTCTGGCCATGTCCAGCCAGAACGCGGCCGAGGCGATCGGCGAGGACCTTTTCGCCCAGGCCACTGTGCAGGACGTCGTCTCGATGGCGTTCCGCGACGACCTGCGACCGGACGGTCTCGTGGCCGACGCCATTGCGACAGCCAAGCTGGGTGGTGTCCCGCGCCTGCGAGGCCCGTCCTCGGAGGTCCGACCTGCTGCTGACGACGACGTCCCGTCGCCGGGCGAGCTGGCGTCATGGCAGACCGCCATCCGGCAGCACCTGCTGCCCGGGGTCGAGGACGCGCTTGCGCGCGCTCACGCCATCGCCGACCAGGCCGCCCCCAACACGGAGCTGCTCAGCCATGAGGATGACGGCGAGACATACTCCATGTACGCGGCCGACTTCGACGCACTCGCCGCGGGCCTGCAGATGGTGCGGGCGGCGCTGAAGATGGCGTCTGCGATCAACGTCAACTACGGAGACTTCGACTGGGACGTCGATCTTCTCGACCGAGACGCCAACGGAGACAGCGTGCTGACCGTCGGCGAGTATGCGCCGCCGGCGCCCTTCGCGAACATCGACGCCGCCGCCTGGAGCGGTGCAGGGGCCGCCATCCGCACGGGCATCGCCTGGGCTATCGCGGCCCTCAACAACCGCCCGACGGCCGCTGATGACCTCCTCAATCGCGCTCTGGCCGAGATGGACAACCCGACCATCCCACAGCTGCAGCAGTACATGGCTGACACCCGGGACGTTCTCCGCGGGCAGGTCCAGGTCCACGTCGAATACGCGACCTGGGACTGGGACACCGAGGAGTGGGTAGACGAGGGCTCCACCCAGATCCCCCTGAACATGCGCGAGCTCTGGGACAATCCGCCCACCAGCTTCCGGGCCCTCGCTCCGCAGCTTTACGTCTTTCCCGACGAAGCCTCGTACGTGCTCTCGGACTCCACGCAGCTCCACTTGTGGTTGTGGCACAATGACGGGGAGTACTGCTACTACTCGCTGTCCCCCCTTACGGCCGAGACTGAGGAGGACCTCTTCCCGATCGCCATCGGGGGCGGCCAGCACAGGGCCCAGTTCGACAGCGATGCGGGAGCCGTGGACCTCACCTTCAGCGCCGACTGGCGTGAGGTCAGCGGCACCATCGGCGGCACATCCGTCACCGGCTCCCTGAACCAGGACGCGTGGCTGGATTGGGCACTGACGATCCGATGGGACGAGATACCGGATCGGACCATCTCCGGCGTGTTCCCCAATCCCGACCAGATACGCGACCTAGCCATGGCGGGATACGACAGGTACATCATCACCTACGGGAGCTTCGAGATCCGCGACGAACCATGGTGGGTGTATTAGGCCTGACGGGGGTGACGCGAGCCGCTGTGGGCGGGAGGAGCACAAGCTCCTCCCGCGCCTTCATTCGGGTCCCGGCCCTGCCGGGGCTGATGGCTGTTTTTCCTGTGCTGGCGGTCACCAGCCTGCGGGGGCGGTCAGCCCCTATGACCTGCTCTTCCGCACGGAGGTGGGTGCCGCGGGACCGCGCGACGCCAGCTTCTCGACGGACGAGCGGGGCGGGCATATGCGGGAAAGACCGGGGCTACATTTCCGGGATTCACCGGATTGTCACACGCGGCACGGCCTGCTATCCTGCTACACGCGGCCGTCCATGGCGGCTGTCACACACTTCCCGCATTCAACGCGGGCGACGCGTCCGGGGCTCCCCACCCCCG
>JBNGDZ010000136.1:0-9945 GCA_049975765.1 Armatimonadota bacterium | reverse complement strand
GAGTACCCGGGATACCTGCGCCTCTACGAGGCCATGGGCCTCAACGGGCAGTACTACGGAGTCGATCCGGCGCTGTATCTGCCAGAGAACGCCCGGCGCCTGGGCACCAGGCGCGAGATGGCCTACACGTCTCTGTCGAACGCGCACATCAACCGCCAGTGCCTGGAGGGGGACTTCACCGACTACGCTGAGCGCTGCCGGGAGGTGCACGCACGACACGAGGAGGCCGGCGTGGGCGACATCCCCGTCAGCATCAAGATGATCGAGGAGAGCGGGCCGCCGCCGCTGGCGGAGCTGCGGGAGTGGCCGAAGATCAACGAGGCCTTCCGGGAGTACCTCCAGGAGCGGGGCATACCGCCCGGGGAGGTGCTGGCCGATGATGTCGCCGCGCAGGACACCGGGGCCCACCGAGCGGAGCTGTGGGGGCGCGTGACGCTGGGAGAGGGGACAGCCGAGGAGGCCGCGGACAATCCGGCGCTCTACTACCACTCGGTCCGCTTTCGAGCATGGCTGTTCGCTGAGGCCACCCGGCGCGGCGTCGAGGAGATCCGGGAGGCGCTCCCTGAGGGCAGCCGCGGGAATGCCGGAAGCATCTACCCCAGCGAGGGCAACGGCCCGGTGCTGCATCGTGGCGTGCACCCCTTCGAGCTGTTCCGGGTGGCGGAGGGGCTGGCGTATTACGCCGAGATCAGTTGGGGGCGCTGCGGCGCCCCGCAGTACCTGGGCCCGCAGACGCAGTCGTATGAGGGGACGCTCGGTCGCGCGCTGGCCAAGTACCATGACGTCCCGATGGGCACCTATCAGATCGCCGCCGGCATCCGCGGCTACACTGACCCCGAGTACCTGCATCTGGCGACCTTCGCGGAGCTGGCGCACGGCTTCGAGCACGTCACCTACTACGACATCCGCATGAACTGCGGCTCCACCAGCATCCTCACCCCCGTCGTGCTCAAGGCGCTCAAGAGCATCAACCACGCCATTGGGCAGGTGGAGGATGACCTCACCGGGGTGCGGGCCCGGGTGGTGCCGGCACGCGTCGCGCTGGGGTGGTCGATCACCACCGACGTGTGGGACCTGACGGTGGAGCAGGAGGACGACCGGCTGCTGGGCCACCAGATCTACCCGCAGGAGCGGCAGCAGCTCTACTACCTGCTGCGGCACTGCCAGGTCCCCGTGGATATCCTCGGGGAGGAGGACGTCGCGGAGGGCCGGCTGCGCGACTATGACGTCTACGTGCTGGTGGGCGATCACCTCAGCCGGGCGGCGGCCGTGGGGCTGGCCGCCTGGGTGCGCGATGGCGGGACCGTCATCTCCGTCGCCGGCGGCGGGCTGCTGGACGAGTACAACCGGCCCAGCCCGGTGATGGCGGAGCTCTTCGGCGTCGCCGCCGCGCCACTGCAGAAGGCCGACATCTGCCTCCGGCCGAAGCTCGAGCTGCTCCACCGCGAGCCATTGGACACCGCCCACTTTCCGAACGGAGAGATCGACTACTACGGCTTCAGGCAGACGCTGACGCCCGCCGAGAGCTCGGGCGTGCAGGTCCTGGCGACCAATGATCACGGCGGCCCCGCGGCGATCGCGCACCGCCACGGCGAGGGCCGGGCCGTTCTGCTGGGCTTCTTGCCAGGGTACGCCTACGTGCGGCCGGCCTTCCCGATGTGGCCCTTCGGCCGCGGCGGAGAGCAGGAGCTGTCGGGCTATCTTCCCACACAGTTCTCGGCCGAGGTGCGCACCGTCGTCGGCTCACTCCTCGACCAGGCGGGCGTGGTCAGCCCGGTGGTGTGCTCCGAGCCGCTGGTGGAGGCCGTGCTGCTCATCGGTGACGATGGCCTTCGGCGCCTCTGCCTGCTCAACTTCACCTTCACGCCGTTGGAGGGGCTCGAGCTTGTGTTCAACGGCCTCTCGCCGCGGCGCGTGGTGGATGTGGCGACCGGCGAGGAGGTTGCTCTGACGGGGGGCCGCGTCCGCCTCGATCTCGAGCGATTCGCGGTCTTGCGTCTGGAGTAGAGGCCGTCTCTGGGGCCCTGCGCGTGCGCACGCCACGCCTGAGAGGTGTTCGCCGAATGAGACATGATATGATCGCTGCGGTGCTGGTGGTCAGCCTGTGCGCAGCAGCCGCGATGCCTCGGCAGGCCGCGGCGGTCGAGGGCCTGGACGTGCGCACCTGTGATAGCCTGCGGAAGATCCCCCGCTACCCCGGCGACGGGATATGGGAGCAGCTCCCCCCGCGGCTGTCACTGGCGCTGGCGCGCGGAGAGAGCGAGTCCGGCCAGGTCGCGATCCGGGGCCGCCAGGCGCTGCGGCTGACCGGGCTGCGGGTGGAGCCGCTCACGCTCCGCCACCATGCCACCGGCGATGCGCTGCCCGCGCCGCCGGAGCCTGTCGCCATGGTCGCCTACCTGAACCCGCTGGAACCCGACCCCGAGGACTCCATGTGGCCGGCGGTGCCGGGAGCGGTGGATCAGCCTGACCCGCTGCGACCGGTGCCTGACAGCCTGGCGCTGGAGCCGGGCGAGACCCTGACCCTCTGGCTGACAGTGACCGCGCCGCACGGCGCGCGTGCCGGGCTGTATCGCGGGGATCTCCAGCTGCGATGGCGCGGACTGGAAGAGCCGCTGGCGGTGCCGGTTGAGGTCGAGCTCTGGGACGTATCGCTGCCCGCGAACACGCGGGTGCAGACGCAACTGTTCGGGCTGAATCTCGGCGAGGTGGCGCGCTCCGCCGGCGTCGATCCAGACTGTCGCGACCCGCGCTGGCGCGAGATCATCCGCCGCTGCGTGGACCTGCACCGCAACTATCGCATCAGCCCTCACGCCGCGGCGCTGTGCGGTGTGGGGAGCGGCCCGTCGGCCTGCACCGGCAGGTTCGGGAGCGGCTGGCGCTTCGACGGCCACGTGACCTCGGCGACGCTCGATCTGCCCGCGGCCCTCGTGGGGAGCGTCGAGTTCACCGTTATGGGCTGGGTCCGGCCCCGCTCGGGCGACAGGCGCACGCAGTTCGTATGGAGCTGCTGGGGCAGAGGGGAGGGGCTGCGCCTGGAGTACCGGGAGGGCGAGACCATCGCGCTCTATGCCAGGTGCAGGGAGCCCGAGACCTGGACCGGCCAGTTGGAGGCCCCTCTCCCCGCCGGCCAGTGGCATCACGTGGCGGTGGCCGCGTCGCCGCAGGCGGTGCGGCTGTTCGTGGACGGCGCGGAGCAGGGCGCACTGCAGGAGGCGCCGGTCGAGCTGATCGCGTCCCGGCTGATCCTGGGCACCTACCCCTACATGAACAGCAGCCTCTACGCCGGGGACCTCGACGAGGTGCGGTGCTTCCCTCACGCCCTGGACGCGGCGGCAATCAGGCGCGAGATGCAGGCCCCCGCAGAGCGATCCGACGCTCTCGTGGACGAGCCCATGGACGCCCGGCCGCCGGGAGGCATCTCACCCTACACCGATGGCGGTGCTGACCTCCTCACGGCCTGGTGGCGGCTGTGGCGCAGCGAGGGGCTGCACATCGGCAACGTCACCGCTCCGGGCGCCTACAAGTGGGGCCGCATGGACTTCCGCACCGCCGAGGCGTTCTTCAGCAGGTACTATCCATGGCTGGAGAGCGAGGGTGCGCTGGGCTACTGCTACACCCGGATGCCGGTGGACGAGTCCGTGGCCGGTCGTGGCCGGGAGGTGAACCTCAGCTACGCGGACTGGCTGGGCGAGCACTACCCCGGGATCAACCGCCACCACACCATCGGCGATCACATCGACGACGAGCAGTTCGGCAACGTCATGGCCTTCGCCGGCTTCCTGGACATCTGGGACTTCACGCCCGGCGTCGGGCATCATCGCGGGCACAAGACCGTCGCGGCGCTGCAGGAGCGGAGGCGCCAGCACGGCGAGCGCTTCGCGTGGTACATGACGCGCTCCTCGCCCGTGCTGCGCACGGGCACGCCCCTCACGCCGCTGGACCTGCGCGGCTTCTTCTGGCAGATGATGAAGCACGATGTCAGCATGGCCAGCCACTGGTGCGTGAATCTGTGGGACCGCGAGAGCGGGAAGCACTCGGACCGCGACCTGCGCTGGTACGAGGATCAGCGCTGCTACCGCTTCCGCTGCAGCACGGCTGCCGGCGTTGCCTCGGCGACCCTCCTGTGGCCGACCGAGAGCGGCCCGGCGCCATCAATCCGCTGGGCGGCGATCCGGGACGGCATCGAGGACTTCGACCTGTGGTGGCTGGTCAGAGAGGGTGCCCGGGCCGCGCGCCATGAGGGCGTGTCGATCCCCGGGCTGGAGGAGGAGCTGGCGTGGATCGACGGCGCGCCGCTCCGCCTCGTCGGCCTCCTGGGCTTTAGCACGGAGTTCGGCGGCGCGGCCGAGTTCCGCGAGCGCCGCGTGCGCCTGGCACGTGCCGCGGCTCGGCTGAGCCGGGCGGGCCTGCTGCCGCCACAGGATGACCTGCCCGCGGCTCCACCTCAGATGCCATGGCGGCTGCGGCTGGGGCCCGGGCCGTGATCCCGGCCTGCGGACGACTGCGTTCGCGAGAGCCGATGTATCGCCCAGCCAGCCGGACGATGACCGGACACGAGGGGCAGGGGCGAGCAGGCGCGCCGGCGAAGGCCACAGCAGGCTCGTGTGTCCGGTGAGGAGGCGAGACGGATGGCCGGCGACAGGACCAGGTCCGCCATCTTCTTCGGCCTCTATGCGGCCATGCTCCTGTATGGACTCTACTGGGTCCGCCTCAGCCACGTGCGCGACCGCGTTGGCAACCTCACTCTCTTCTGCGTCCTGATCGGCGCAGCTCTCTGCTATGTCATAGTGCGCGCTGTCCTGGTGGTGATCGTCAAGGTCTCGGAGGCGTGGGATCCCGTCTGGGTGGCCATCGATCTGATCATCATTACCGTCGCCGTGCGCCTGACCGGCGGGATCGACAGCGAGGCAGCGCTGCTATACTTCTGGCCCATCGCAACCTACGCCATCCTCCGCCATCCGATCGGGACGTTGCTGGTCGGCCTGGCGAGCGCCTCCCTCTACGTGGCAGCCACGTGGCCGGGCGGGTTCCCCGAGGAGTACTCCGGCAGCTTGGGCACGCGGCTGCTCATACTGGCGGTCGTGACCGTGGTCGCGACGAGCTTCGCCATTCTGGAGACCAGGCGGGTGGAGGAGATGGCGAGGCTCCGCGAGCAGGTGGGGATCGCCGAGTACCGCCGCAGCTTGGCGCAGGAGATGCACGATGGCATCCAGCACTACCTGACCGCCATCTCGACCAGGCTGCAGATGGCCGAACGGATGCTCGCCGGCGACCCCGCCAGGGCCGCTCGCATGGCCGTGGACCAGCGCTTCCTGGTCAACCAGGCGGCCGATGAGCTGCGCTACCTGGTCCGGCGTCTGCGCTCCCCTGCCGTCGAGAGACAGGACTTCCTCGACGGGCTGCGGGAGCATCTCGTGCTCTTCCGGGAGCGCTCGCCGATGGCCGTGTCCGTGGACATCGAGGGAGAGCCCGTGCCCATTCCGCCCGATGTGGAGCAGGCGGCCTTCCGGATCGTGCAGGAGGCGCTGATGAACGCCGAGAAGCACGCGCAGGCGGACGAGGTTAGCGTGACCGTCAGGCTCGATCACCGCCTCCTCGAGTGCGTTATCTCCGACAATGGAGTGGGCTTCGATCCCTCGCAGGTGGGGGATCAGCCACGCGTAGAGGGCGGCTTCGGCCTGCCGAGCATGAGGCAGCGCGCCGATCAGGTGGGCGGGCGGCTTCAGATTGCCAGCACTCCCGGCGAGGGGGCGGTCGTTACCTTTACCGTGGCTCTTGATGACGACACCGCGCCCGCACCCCACGCTGAGGCTACTGAGGAGGCATGACCGAATGCGAGTTGACCTGGCAGGTGCCTGCCTCGCGGCGACGCTCTGCGCCGCCGTGGCCGGGGCGGCCGGTGAGGAGAACCTGCTGCGCAACGGCTCCTTCGAGGATGTGTCGGAGGGCCACGCCAACCACTGGTCGCTGACCACCCACGGCAACGAGGCGAACCTGACCGCGGTGGCACTGCCGGACGGAACGCACGCCCTGCGGCTGAGCTGCAGCCGCTTCGAAGGCGGCTGGGTCATCGCGGCCCAAGATGGCGTGGTGCAGATCCAGCAGGGCCAGTGGTACCGGCTGACCTTCCGGGCCCGTGCCCAGAATCTCCGCGCGGGGGCCACCGTGGCCATCTACCAGCGCGAGCCGTGGGTGAACGCCGGACTGGTGCGCAGATTCATCCCGGGACAGACCTGGCAGGAGTATGAGATGCCCTTCCAGGGGGAGATCGACGCCGCCGACACACGCTTTGAGTTCTTCTTTTCTGCCACCGGAGAGCTCCACCTGGATGATGTGAGGCTGGTCGAGAGCGAGTCTCCGGCCCCCCGCGCGGCCCTGCCGCCGGCTCCGGGGAAGAACTCCGTGCGCAACGCCAGCTTCGAGCTGGCCGACGCCTGGTGGGGGAGTCTCGGCGTGGACACGCTGCAGGGGGAGGCTGTGGAGGGCGGCGTTGACGGCGAGCACTGCCTGCGGGTGCTGGCCGACCCGGAGACGGCCCCGGTGTACTACAGCGACTGGTACGAGGTGCGGGCTCGGCGAGTGCTGGCGGGCTCGGCGGTGAGCGAGGGCTGGTATCCCGTCGAGGAGGGGGAGCAGTACTGCGTCTCGGCCTCCGTGCGCAGCGAGACGCTGCCGCTGCGGGCCACGCTGCGGGTTGTGTGCCATCCGGGTGGCGGCTTCTCGAGGACCTTCGACATCACGGACCAGTGGCAGCGCATCGAGGCGTCGGGCGAGGTGGAGGGCGCGCTGTGCTTCGTGGCGCTGCAGATCGAGGACCTGCCCGGCGCGGGCGAGCCGATCCCGGAGGGTGCAGGCCCGTGGGAGCTTTGCGTTGACGCGGTGCAGCTTGAGCGCGGTGCGTCCGCGACCGAGTTTGAGCCCCGGCACCCGATGGAGATCGCCCTCACGACCGACCGGCCTGGAAACATCTTCTTTGCCCCCGAGCGCCTGCGGGTGCGCCTGCACGCCTACAACTGGACCCAGGAGCCGGTGGACCAGGTCGCCGACCTCACCGCCGAGAACGCGTGGGATCGGCCCGCCTTCACCTCCAGAGTGCCGCTGGACCTGAGCCCCGGGGAGGCCGTTACCGAGAAAGTGGCCCTCGACGTGCCCCGGGGGTTCTTCCGCGTGCGGGCCTCACTCGGAGCGGCCGTGGCGGACCTGCGCACGGCGCTGGTCGCGAAGCTGAGGAACGGCATCGCGCAGAGGCCGGGCAGGTTCGGCATCAACCACGCGGCGCCCTCGGACCTGCGCATGGACCTGTGGCAGCAGGGCGGGATGAGCTGGGTGCGCGACTGGTCATTCAAGTGGCACCAGGTGCAGGAGGGCGAGGGCGCCCCCTTCGATTTCGACGACCAGGACGTGCAGATCAACCGGGTGCTCAAGCGGGGCATGCACGTGCTGGTGTGCCTTCCAGAGTGCTCGGTGCCATGGAACTCCACCGCACCACCGGAGGCGCTGGAGGCGACGGGTCGGCAGCTCTACGGGCCGCTGAAGCACGCGCCGGCTGACCTGGGGGGATACGAGGAGTATGTCGCGGCGACGGTGGAGCACACCATCGATCGCGTGCGGTGGTTTGAGGTCATCAACGAGCCCAGCGCGGAGGTGCTGCCGGCGGAGAAGTACCTGCCGATCATGGAGGCCGCCTACCGCGCCGCGCGCTCGGTGTCCGACCGCGCCAGAATCATCGGCGGGAAGAGCGCCGGCCCCGCGTCGGCCTTCGCGTGGTACGAGCAGCTACTGCAGGGCGGTGCGGTGGACTCCATGGACGCCGTCAACGTACACATCTACCCCGGCAACGCGCAGCCGGCAGGGCTGGAGCCCGGTCTGGAGATGCTCAACGAGGCCATGGAGCGCAACGGTGGCCGCAGGCCGATCTGGTGCACCGAATGGCTCTACGGCGCCGACGATGACCCGGCGCCGACCGTCCCGCAGTGGCCGCCGACCGGGCGGGTCCGCACGGAGCTGCGGGCCGCGGCCTTCACGATCCAGTTCTACGTGGTCGGCATGGCCAACGGCGTCGAGGTGTTCTTCCAGCACACCTCCCACTGGGCCACGCGCATCAACCGCCCTCACCTGCTCTTTGACTCAGTCTTCGAGTATCGCGCCGCCCCCCGCAAGGCCTTCGCCGCCCACAACGCCATGGTCGCGATCCTGGGCAGCCACCCCGACTTCGCGCGCAAGCTGCGGCTGGGCGAGGACGGCTACGGCGCCGCATTCGAGGCAGACAGCGGTGACAGCGTGGCTGTCCTGTGGCGGCTGGTGGGCAGCGAGACGGCGCGGCTCGACCTTGGCGCCCTGCCGGACCGGTGCCGGGTGCTGGACATGATGGGCGTGCCGGTCGAGGGGGAGAGCCATGAGCTTGACTGGGTGCCGGTCTACGTCACCAGCGACTCCCTCCCACCGCACCGGCTGGCGGCGGCCGTCGAGCGCGCCCTTTGACGACTCCACGGCCGTGAAGGCGGGCGGACACAGCTCCTCGAACTGGTGGCGGGAGGTCGCTGGTCGGTGAACGCGCCGGCATCGGCCTATGGGGGCTGATGATCGCCGGAGGGCACGCGATACCGCTCTGTCGGGCAGGTGAGGCACCATGCGGAAGGTCACGCATTCGGCGCTTGCTGTGTGTGCCGCTGTCGGGCTGCAGGTCATCTTCGCGGGGCGGGCCGGCGCGGCGGTGGGCGATGTATCACGCGAGTGGCTGACGGTGAGACGATGCCCGGCCTCGGAGCGGGCGCCAAGCATCGACGGGAGTCTGGATGACGAGTGCTGGGATCAGGGGGTGCGCACGGGTGCCTTCGTGACGCCGCAAGACGAGCCAACGAAGCTGTGGACCGCCGCCCGGATCGCGCACGACGGGCAGACCCTCTACGTGGGGGTGGAGTGCAGGGAGCCGCAGCCCGGGCAGCTCTTCACCGAGCACATCGAGCGTGACAGCGATGTCTACCTCGATGACTGCGTGGAGGTGTTCCTCGACACCGACCTTGACTTCCGGACCTACTACCACTTCGTGGTCAACGCAGCGAACGTCCAGCGCGACGAGTCCCGCGCCATGGGAGGGAAGACGCCGAAGGACGTCGCCTGGAACGCACGGTGGCGATCGGCGGTGGCCATCGGCGACCGCGGCTGGTCAGTGGAGCTGGCCATCCCGTTCAGCGAGGTGGGCCTGGAGCTCGACGGCGACACCGCTGTGGGGCTGAACATCTGCCGCTCGGCGCCGCGCATCGACGAGCTGTCGTGCTGGGTTCCCACGCACGGCGGCTTCCACAACCCTCACCGCAATGCCACCGTCCTGCTCGGCAGACGCCGGCAGTGTCCGCGGCTGAACCTGGAGATCCCCTCGGTCGGCGAGCTCCTGCCGGACGGCCGCAATGAGATCGAGATACGTATCGACAACCGCGAGGCCTCGCGCCTGACGCTGCAGGGCGAACTGAGAGTGGGCTCAAACGAGGGTCTGTGGCGCAAGGATGTTCCGCTGGGTGAGCTGGCGCCGGGCGAGAGCATGCAGCGAACGGCGCAGTACCGCATCAGCGGCAGCGGCGCGAGCAGCCTCTGCCTGCTGGTGCGCGAGGCGACGACCGGCAGCCTCGTGGCGGCGCGTACGCTGACCTTCACGGTGCCGATCCTGCTGGCCCGGGACTTCGGCAGTCGCCTGCCCGGGCCGGACTACTGCCACACCTGGTGGGCGCGCAGCCTCTACAAGATCTCACCCGACAAACCGGTGCCCGAGCGCGAGGAGCGCTTCGCGGGCCTCGAGTGCGCCAGGAATGAGTACGAGAGCCTGCAGCTCGTGCTCAGGCCCGACGAAAAGCTGCGACACGTGCGGGTGAGACTGACGCCCCTGCGCGGCCCGACGGGGGCCATCGGCGAGCACGCTCTGGACCTGTATCGCGTGGAGTATGTGGA
>JBNGDZ010000135.1:0-9946 GCA_049975765.1 Armatimonadota bacterium | reverse complement strand
GCCACAGCCCCACCCGGAGACACCACGGCGTCTCTCCCCACAGCCACAGCCCCGCCCGGAACCGACAGCGGAGCGAAGATGCAGCCGCGAGGGGCGGCGTTGACACGCCCGGAAGGCGACACGTATACTAGCACCATGCATCCGGACAGGCGCAAGAGAATCGATCCCGGGATCGCGCTCGTCGTCATCATCGCCGGACTGCTCACCGGCGGCGTCATAACGTGGCACCTCCTGCGCCCCGATCCGGAGAGGCGGTATTCCCCCGAGTACCCCGTGGCCGAGAGCGACCGGATACCCGACGAGAGCCCCGGTGGCCTCGCGGAGGCGGCCGAGATGCCGCCGTCGAACCAGGAGGGCACCTCCGCTGAGGCCGAGCCGGACCCAGGCGACGAGGCCGACTCCTCGGACGAGGCGGGGACGCCGGGCGGCGAGGAAGTGCCGATCGAGCCACCCACAGGCATTGACCGCGATGTGCTCAAGGGAGCGCAGGCCTGGAACGAGCGGGAGGGCAACACTGAGTTCGTGGAGCTAACCGACAAGCTCTACGTGCACATCTCCGCCCGGACAGTCATCCTCGCCAACGAGATCGCCAGGAACCCCGAGCGGTACCCGGACGCTCAGAAGGTCATGGCGGACTTCCTGACCACGCAGCTCGTGAAGTACGACGTCGATCCGGACGATTACTACGAGTTCACGAAGTGGGTCGCCAGCGACCACGAGCGCGCAAAGCAGTTCGGCGAGCGCATCCTGCGCGAGGCCGAGGAGCACACCAAGATGAAGATCGACGTCAGTGCCGTCCCCAACCTCTCGCCGGCGCCGGTCGCCCCGCCCGAGGAGGAGTGACCGTTCCCCGCTCTACGTGAAGGTGTCACGCCCCAGGGCTGGAAGTCTGCTCCCGCGATGACGTGACTTCACGAGAGGGGGCAGACGATGAAGCCCATCTCGATGCTGGCAGCGGTGGCGATGGTGTGCCTGCCGGCCCGTAGCATAATGGGGCAGGGCGTCGCCGTATGGCAGCCGCCCGCCGACATGCCTGTGGCCGCCGAGCCCGCCGACGTGGTCGAGCTGCTCACGGGCGAGGGCTTCTACGCCCGCGCGATACCCACCGAGCAGCTGCTTGACGCTCAGAGCCTGACCCCACAGGATTACCCCCTGCTGGTCATCCCCACCATTGGCGCCTACCCCGACGAGGGACTGCGCCCTCTGCAGGAGTACCTGGCGTCCGGGGGCCGCGTCATGTCGCTGGGCGGCGTGCCGTTCTCACGCCCGCTGGTGCGCGGGGAGCACGGCTGGGAGGCCGTCGCCCTCCCGGAGCAGCCGTCGGGCGAGGTCATCACCATCGCTGACTTTGATGAGACCACCCCGGAGGGGATCACCATCCGCGGCGGCCAGGGCGATCCCATGGTATGGGAGATCGTCGATGCGGATGGCGACAGCTGCCTGCGTGCCACGGTCGCCGACCTGGAGCAGTGGCAGTACGTGGAGCTGCCCATCGCTGATACCGGGCATGAGCGCTTCAGCGTCCTCCGCTTCCGCGCCCGCGCAGACGCCAACACGTCGGAGCTTGGCATCGAACTCAACGAGACCGACGGTTCACGCTGGAAGTACGTCGTACCGCTGACCGAACAGTGGCGGGATTACCGCATCTTCATCCCGCATCTGCTCTCCTACGCCACCGAGGATCGCGGCGGCGAGGGCGACTACCTGCATCCCGAGCGGGTCAGCGTGCTCAGCTTCGGCTTCACGCGTGGGATGGTCGGCGAGGGGCCGCACACGATCTGGCTCGACGACATCGAGCGCTGGGAGTTCACCCCGCCCTCGCGCGACGCCGTCCCTCGCGACCGCACTCGCGTGGCGGCCACCGCGGCCGCCTACGGGAGTCAGGTGAAGCTGCCCCCCGAGCAGGAGCTGCGGCTGGTCGAGATGTTCGCGGAGAGCGAGCGCTTCGAGGCCGCCACGTTGCAGGCGACCGGCGCGGCCGGGCTCCTGCCGGAGGGAGAGGAGCTGCCGGGCCACTGGTCGGGCTGGGCGGTTCAGGTGCAGTCCGACGGACGTCCGGCGTACGAGGGTTCGGTCATACACAGGGCTCGCGTCCGCACCGTATTGCCGCTGCTGAGAGCGCATCGAGAGGGTACGGAGGTGGGACCGGCCGCGATGGTGATTCACCCGCTGGAGGCATGGAAGGGATCCAGCATCGGCTGCGTGTGCCTGGAGGCGAGCGACATCCTTTCGGAGCCGCTGTTGGCCGCGGCTGTTACGGAGATGGCCGAGTACCTTCTGCGCCGGCCGCGGATCCTGCAGTTCCGGCCGTTCTTCGGGCTGGTGGACGACATCCCCACCATGATCCCGAAGGCGGACGTGGCCGCGCCGCTCGATGACGGGGAGTTCACTCTCCTCTACAGCGTCACCGACCTCGACGGGACCGAACGGCTGCGAGTTGAGGTGCCGGTTGACGTCAAGCCCGGGAGCGTGCTCACCGTAGCAACTCGCGGCACGCCCGCCGACCGCCTCGACTCGGCGCACTACCGTGCGTCCGTGGAGGTCGTGGGTGAGCGAGGCGGCGACGGCGCGAAGTTCCTCGTGGACACCCGCGGGGCGATGCGGCGCCTGTGTGACTTCTTCGTGGAGGCGCAGAACGAGGATGGGACCTTCGCCGGCCCCGGATACGTCGATGAGCGCGCCGCGCGCGGCCTGCTGGCGATGTACGAGCTGACCGGCGATGAGCGCTACCTGCAGGCCGCCATCCGCTGGGGCGACCATGAGATCGAGCAGCAGCGCGAGGACGGCGGCTACCGCATGGGCTACGGCATCAGGGATACCGGCGAGGCCTGTTACGTGGCCGACGGCGGCGAGATCGCCATCGGCATGGCGCGGCTGGTCGGCTACGTGCCCGAGGGCCGCCGCGAGGCGTACGTGCAGTCGCTGCGCGACTACTTCCGCTACCGCGAGAGCTTTCGGCTCGAGGACGGCAGGATCGCCGTCGGCTGGGTCTTCAACTCACGCTACACGCAGGCCGGCGGCGAGGAGATCTACGAGGAGCCGGTGCGCTCGGACAAAAGCTTCGGCTTCGTCTGCGGGTGCACGCTGGCGTCCGCGGCGGCCTGGGCGGAGATCGCGGACAACCCCACGGCGAGGGAGATGGCCCGCCGTGACGCCCGGTGGTTCCTGGAGGACGAGCTGAAAACCCACAGCGTCTTCGCGGAGGCCGCGCAATGGGCGCACTACTTCATCGAGGACGCGAAGATCCGCGCGGGCCTCGAGGAGCGAATGCGCGAGACGCTGCTGCCCTATGTGGCCCGGCCCGACGGCTGGTGGTTCGCCGGCGGCGGCCGCAGCGGCGTTACGCTGGGCGCCCTGAGCTACTACCGCCAGCAGATCGACCCCTCACCCGAGGCCGTGGAAGCAGTCATGCGTGGGCTCTACTACACGGTTGCCGACGCCTCCCCGTCGCGGCTGCAGAAGGTCATCGACAGGGGGCCCGACGACCATAACGAGTGGCGCTACCTGTGCTACTCCGCGGTGAGCCTCGCGGAGGTCCTGGAGCCCACCATCACCATGCGTGACATCGCCGGCTGAAGGAGGCGCAATGTCAGATGATGACGCCACGCGTGACGATGCTGGCGCTTACGGCACTGATCCTGGCACTGACCGGGGCGTTCGCGATGGCGCAGCAGGCCGAGCGGCCCGAGTGGGTGGAGCTGATCCGCGATGACCACCCGCGCGTGTTCCTCAACGACGACATCTGGCCGGAGGTCCGGGCCATGGCGGAGGGGCCGATGGCAGGACATTACGAGCGCGTGAAGCAGCAGGTCGATGGCGTGCCCGACCCGGTGCCGGTGAAGGACTGGGGACGGCACGCGATGGATGCCGCGCTCGTCTGGAAGCTCACCGGCGATGACAGCCATCTGCAGCGAACGCGGGAGATGCTTGACCGCAGCGTCGAGTTCTATCACGCCCAGGTAGCGGCCGACAACGCCGTGGACTGGTACTCCACCAGCCGCATCATGGCCCTGGCGGCCTTCGACTGGATCTACGAGGAGATGCCCGAGCAGTGGCGCCAGCAGTGGGGGCGGTCGATGCTCGATCACATCGAGGACGTGCTGCCGGGCGGTGTGCCGAACCTGGGCGCGGGCGATCGGATTCCCGTCAACCGCAGTGGGATCACAACCGGGTTCTACGGCACCCCGAGCCTGATGTGGTACGCGGGGCTGGCCATGGTAGATGAGGGGATCGACGACGAGCGCGCGCTGGACTACCTTGTGCGCGGTCACGATCTCTACGTCGGGCTGCTTGAGCACCGGCGCCGGGCGGCCGGCGACGACGGGGGCGCGGCATCCGCCACGCTGGGGTACGCGATGGGCGCCTACCCGTGGGCCGAGTTCAACTTCTTCCACACCTGGGAGTCGGCCACAGGCGAGAACCTGGCCGAGCAGTGGCCCTACGTGGCGCTGTTCGCCAACTATGTCATGTGGAACTACCTCCCCGGCGGCCACGAGTTCGGCTACGGAGACGCCCCGCACACCACCAACCAGATGCCGGCCTACAATATGCCCCAGCACATCGCGCAGATGATGCACTTCTACTCCGAGGTCCGACCCGACTGGGTGGCGCTGATGCGGTACATGAACGAGGAGATGTTCCAGGGCAAGTACCCATCGCTGACGTGGGGTGCGCACCCATTCCTGCTCACGCGCATGGACGATGCGCCGCCACCGATGGACCCGGGGGACCTGCCCCACGCGCGGCACTTCGAGAACATGGGACAGGTATTCATGCGCTCGGGATCAGGGCCGGAGGACACCTACGCGCTTTTCGGCGCGGGCGGCATCCTCAGCCAGCATCGGCACTACGACAATCTCAACTTCTGGATCTACCACCGCGGCTTCCAGACCGTTGACAGCGGCACACGCGCGAATGAAGACGAGGGCGACCATCTGCAAAACTACTACGCACAGACCGTGGCGCACAACTGCGTGCTCATCGACATGCCGGGCGAGCCGGTCTCCAACTACTGGAACGGGCCGGTCTACGTGCAGGAGGGCGGGCAGTACAGGCAGATCGGCTCGACCGTGGAGGCCTTTGAGACGAATGACGCGTACACCTACGTGGCCGGCGACGGCACCGAGGCCTATCGGCCGGAGAAGTGCGAGGAGTGCACGCGGCAGATGGTCTTCGTCCACCCCGATCACTTCGTGATCTTCGACCGCGTCCGCTCCACCGAGCCGGAGTACGCGAAGCGCTGGCTGCTGCACACGGCGCGCGAGCCCGTGGTGAAGGGCGCGACCATCACCGCCGATCAGGGCGAGGGGCGGCTCTTCTGTCACACCCTCGTGCCTGAGGAGCCCCAACTGACGCCGATCGGTGGAGAGGGGCGCCGCTTCATGGCGGGAGGCCGCAACTGGCCATTGCCGCCGGGCGTGGAGTTCACGGAGATGATGGGCTGGGGGCGGGTGGAGGTGTCCGCGCGCGAGCCCGCCGCACAGCAGAACTTCCTGCACGTGATTCAGGTGGCGGACCTGCAGCGCGAGGAGATGGACCCCGTGGAGCTGCTGGAGGATGAGGGCCGGGTCGGCGCGCGCATCAGGGCGGGGCAGCGGACCATCGAGGTCACGTTTGCTACTGAGGGCGAGCTGGCGGGGCACATTCGGATCGCCGAGGGCGGCGAGACGATTGCGGATCGGGACCTGGCCACCGACGTGCAGCCGCAGGAGGGTCTGGCGGCGCCCGGCGGGTAGCGCGCCCCGCCTCTGCGGCTCCCGCACGAACAGAGGGCCGCCACCTCGCGATCGAGGTGGCGGCCACCGTCTCGGGGGCATTGCGACCGCCGATCCCTGTCAGGGTCTTGCGGGCTATCGCGGGTCGGGGCCGGTCACCGTCGGCTCATCCATGTGAACCCACTCGGTGAAGGAGCCCTCGTAGATCTTCACACTCGGGAACTGCAGGTAATAGGTGAACAGCAGGAACTCGTTAGTCGCCTCACGGCCGGTGCCGCAGGAGCAGACGACGGTGTTGTCCTCCGTGATCCCGTGCTCGTCCAGGATCGCGCGAATCTCGTCATCGGTCCTGAGCAGCCGCGCGTTGTCGGGGTGCATGAAGCTCTTCCACGGCACGTTGACGGCACCCGGGATGTGGCCGGGCTTGCGCCACGGGCCCTGCCCCTCGTAGGCGCTGGCGGGGCGGGCGTCGAGCACGATCACGTCATCGTTATCCTTGATCTCCTTGAACTGCTCGTAGGTGACGAAGAGGTCCTCCTGCACCTCCACGTCGAAGTCGCTCTCACGGATGTCGGGGTAGGTCTGTGACAGCTCGCGGCCCTCGTGCTTCCACGAGTCCAGCCCGCCGTCGAGCAGCCAGACCTCCTGGTGGCCGAAACGCACCAGGGAGTATGCCACCATCGTCTGCTCCAGGCCGTCGCCCCAGCCCTTGAAGGCGCCGGTGCCCGTGTAGACCACGACGGGGACGTCATTGCGCAGTCCCACGCGCTCAAACAGCTCATCCACGGCATCCTCCGGGATGTACTTGCCGGGAACGCCCAGGTAGGGCACCCGCAGCAGGTCGGGGTTGAAGTAGACCGCGCCCGGGATATGCTCCTGGATGTAGTCGTGGATGTTCGGCTGGCAGTCCAGCAGCAGGAAGTCGCCGCCCAGGTTCTCCTCCAGCCAGTCCGTGCACGTCCATTGCACCTTGCCTGCCCCAAGCGGGTAGTGCTCGGCAGATCGCAGTTCGCTCATCGTCCAGCTCTCCTTCCCATCTCTCATGACCCCACGCGGCGATCCGCATCGCCGGCGGCTGTTCTCTCAGTACCTGGATTCAGGATAGCGGCTCAGGCTCCTGCTGTGAATAGGTGAATCCCCCGATTTCGGTACGCGGCCTTGCTCACCGAGCCCGAAGGCGGCCGGTGAAGGAAAGCTGCGTTCGGTGCCGAACTGCCGTATCCCGAAAACACAGCAAGGGGAGGCCAGCACAGTGAGCGCGGCGAGGCCCAACATCCTCTTCCTCTTCACCGACGACCAGCGCTTCGACGCCGTGGGCGCGTTGGGCAACCCCGAGGTCATCACCCCCAACATGGACCGGCTGGTGGAGCAGGGCACCGCATTCACCCACGCCGCCATCCAGGGCTCCACCGTCCCGGCGGTCTGCCAGCCGTCGCGCGCCATGCTCATGACCGGTCGCACCCTCTATCGCGCGCCCCGCGACATCGGCGACTTCATCACCCTCCCACAGCACCTGAGCCAGCACGGCTACAGCACCTTCGGGACCGGGAAGTGGCACAACCTGGCCCCCTCCTACGCCCGGAGCTTCACCGACGGTGCGAAGATCTTCTTCGGGGGCATGTCGAATCACCTGGAGGTGCCTGTCTATGACTTCGCCCCCTCAGGTGAGTACCCCGAGGATGACCGGTACATCGGCAAGAAGTTCTCCTCCGAGCTGTTCAGCGACGCCGCCATCGAGTTTTTGCGCCGCCACGACGGCGGGCAGCCTTTCTTCGCGTATGTCTCCTACACCGCCCCGCACGATCCGCGCATGGCGCCACAGGAGTACGAGGACCTCTACGACCCCTCCCGCATCCAGGTGCCGGAGAACTTCCACCCGGTGCATCCCTTCGACAACGGAGAGATGACCATCCGCGACGAGATGCTGGCGCCCTTCCCGCGCACCCCGGAGATCGTGCAGGAGCACATCGCTGCCTACTACGCCATGATCACCCATCTGGACGCGCACATCGGTCGGGTCCTGGCGGCCCTGGAGGAGAGCGGGCAGGCTGAGAACACCGTCATCGTCTTCGCCGGCGACAATGGCCTGGCGGTCGGCCAGCACGGCCTGATGGGCAAGCAGAACATGTACGAGCACAGCGTTCGAGTGCCGCTGGTACTCTGCGGCCCCGGTATCCCGGCGGGCCGGCGCCACGACGCCCTCTGCTACCTGCTGGACGTCTTCCCAACTCTCTGTGAACTCGCAGACCTGCCGGTGCCCCCGTCCGTGGAGGGACGAAGTCTGGCACCGATCTTGCGGGGTGGCACCGAGAGGCTCTACGACAGCCTCTTCTTCGCCTACATGAATGTGCAGCGGGCGGTGCGCGACGATCGCTACAAGCTCATCGAGTACCGCACCGGCGACGGTCGGGTCACGCAGCTCTTCGACCTGGCCGCGGACCCGTGGGAGACGGCCAACCTGGCCTGCGCGCCCGGCATGGAGGAGGAGCTGGAGCGACTGCGCGGGGAGCTGCGGCGGTGGCAGCAGCGGCTGGAGGACCCACTCGCCGGGCAGATGCCCGGCGACGCATGACGCCGACGTGCTGTCAGTAGGGGATTCTCACCGGCCAAAAATGGGGGAAAACCCTGATGGGCGAACAGCCGGACTTCGGAGAATAATCCACCGGTAGGGGAGGCGCCGCGGACGGCTCATGCCCGTACGCCCGCGCGACCGGGGTATGAGCGCTGCACCAGGGCAGACTGCACAGCCAGGAGCCAGTGATCGAGTCCCGTCGGGGTGCGACGAAGCATGGGAAGCCAGCACGGCCGGCATGAGCAATCGCGCGAGGAGCTCGTCGCTGAGGTCGAGAGGCTGCGTGAACGCGCGCTGAGGGCGGAGAGCGCACTGGCGCGCGTCCACGGCGAGCGTGACGACCTGCCCTGGTGCGAAGGCGCAATTGCCGACCAGCACACGTACGAGTGCCCCTATCGCGAGTTCATCGATAACCTCGCCGCTATCGTCGTATTCATCGACCCGCACGGAGCGATACGCTACGTCAATGCCTACGGCTGTGACTTCTTCGGCTACGAGCGCGAGCGGATCCTCGGGATCGACAGCCGCTCGCTCATCCCTGATCTGTCGTCGAACGGATACGACCAGAGCAATGTGGTGGACGACCTGTTGGCGGCGCCCGAGAGCCACCGGGAGGCCGAGTACGAGATGTGCCGCGCCGACGGGACTCGCGTCTGGCTCTCCTGGGCCCGGCGACCGGTCAGGGACAGCGACCGGAACCTGCTGGGCATCGTCTCAATCGGTCGCGATGTGACGCGCCGCAAGCAGGCGGAGCAGAAGCTGGTCGCGTACCAGAACAGGCTGCGCGCCCTCGCGTCCGAGCTGGCCCTGGCCGAGGAGCGGGAGCGGCGGCGCATCGCGGGTCGCATCCATGACGAGATCGGGCAGAACCTCGCCTACGCCAAGTTGCGCGCGGCCACGCTGCGCGAACGCGCCGACATAGCAGAGACCTCCAAGGCAGTGGTGGAGGAGGTCCACTCCCTGCTCGACGCCGCCATTGTAAAGACGCGCGCGCTCAGCCTTGAGCTGAGTCCCCCGATGCTCTATGAGCTGGGCCTGCACCCCGCAGTGGAGTGGCTCGTGGAGCAGGCAGACGAACGCTGCGAGACCCAGTTCGAGTTCCACGACCAAGACGAATCTGGGCAGCTTGATGACGATGTGCGCGTGCTGCTCTTCCAGGCCGTCCGGGAGCTGCTGGCCAATGTGGTGCAGCACGCCGACGCCGCTCATGCCACCGTCTCCATCACTCGGTCCGATGGCGCCGTCAGGGTCTCGGTGGCGGACGATGGAGTCGGCTTTGACCCGGCGGAGGAACTGGCGAGACCGACTGCACGCGACGCCATCGGCCTCTTCAACATCCGCGAGCGCCTGGCGTTGCTGGGAGGGAGCCTGCAGATACGCTCCAGTCCCGGCCAGGGTACCCGCGTAACGCTGGAGGCCCCCGCCGCGACGGACTGAGCGCCGCCTCAGCGGACATCGCGCAGCCTGCCGCCTCACCACTGCATCGTGTCGGTCTCTATCGGTCAGCCGGCCCGCTCGCGCAACACCTCGACGACCTGCTCGTCCGAGACCTGGTCGAAGTGCCGGTAGAAGGCGCCCACCGCCCCGAAGAACGCGGGCGCGCGGAGGCACACGACCTCGTCGGCGTCCTCGGCGATCTCGCGCACGGTGTCCTGGGCGC
>JBNGDZ010000134.1:3102-9969 GCA_049975765.1 Armatimonadota bacterium | reverse complement strand
GCTGGATGAAGGGGCCGGCCCCGGCGCGGTAGGGCTGCCAGATGGAGACGAACTCGCTGGCGCCGTCCGCGGCCTCCTCTTCGGCGAAGAGGTAGCGGATCGGAGGGATGTCCGGCTTCGCGCAGCGGGCGGTGATGTAGCGGCGACCGGCCTCTCCGAGCACATCCACACGCAGGTGCACATCCTCATCGAGGTACTTCCAGTCCGCGGCCACGTGGCCGTCGTCGCGCGCCATCTGCGGCTCCACGATGTTGTTCGCCAGCCCGCGGCCGATGCGTTCCACCTCCAGGGCCTCCTCGCCCGCCGGGCCGAAGTGCAGGCTGCTGTCGAAGTCGTCGAAGGCCGGGCCGTGGAAGCACCAGGTCCGCACCGTGCCGCCGGCCATGCGCAGCACGTCGAAGACATAGACGTTCCCGCCCGGCGCGTCGGCCAGGCAGATGGCGCGGCGGTAGAAGCGGCTGGGGAAGCCGCCCGGCTCGGCGGAGACGTCGGCGAACGAGGCCTCGGGCGCGCCCGCGAACAGCTCCAGCGTCCCGTGCGAGATCGCGCCCTCGTACTGGGGCTTGCGGTCGATCATGCCGGTGATGTGATGCGCCACGAAGCCGGTGTTGCCCATCGGGTGCGCCCAGCACGGGTAGCCCAGCTCCGGAACCAGGTCGAGGCCGTGCGCGAACAGCTCCACGTTGAGATTGTCGTGATGGTGGTGGCCGCGCCCGTAGCCATAGCGCAGGGCCAGGCCGGCGCGATCCTCGAGCCTCTCGGCCTCGGGTCGGGACTCCAGGAAGACGAAGCCGACGCCGTCCATGACGCGGCTGCGCAGCGGCCCGGCCGGACCAATGCGCTCGGCGTGCTCGACCACCTCGCCCCAGACATTCGGCTCGAAGAGCTCGATCTGCGGCTTACCGGCGCGATGCAGCGCCCGCGCGATCCCGTCCGTCGGCCAGCGGCGGTACGCCCGCATGTAGGCGGTCTTCAGCCGCGCTGGAATGCCGTCGGGGAAACGCGCGCCCCGGGGGTCGCCGCTGTCGCCGTAGCTGGGCCCGAACTGCCCCGCGACGGTCATCTTCGGCCAGGCGTCGAACTCCGCGCGCAGCTTCGGATACTGCGCCTCGTCATAGAGGTCGCAGCGAGTACCCCACTGTTCCGACTCGACCCGGGCGAGTATCTCCGCCATATCGGACTTGCTGGGCAGGTATCCGAAGGCGTAGCCCAGCGCCGCGATCCAGACCGGCCCCTCGCGCGTCATGGTGTTGATCAGCGTCTCATCGTCGAAGCCGCCGCGGTTCAGCCCCGACGAGTAGGCGTGCGTGAACAGCTCCTCGATCCAGCGGTCGGTGACCGGCCCCATGTTCGCGCACACCGCCATGTAGGCCAGGTCGCGCTCGCGGGCGCCCATGTTCCCGCCCGACAGCTCCCGGCGCAGCCAGTCGAAGCCAAAGACCTGCACCAGGTAGGTGTCGATAAGCGCGCGCACGTCTTCGGGGTCCTCAATGCTGGCGTCCTTGCTGTGCAGGAACTCCGCCAGGGCCTGGTCGCGGCCCAGATACTCCCAGATGGCGTCGTAGGCCATGCACGCCGGAACCAAGACCTGCGTCCGCTCCCAGTTGCCGTCCACCAGCAGGCGCCCGGGGCGCAGATAGTGGTCATCGACCTGCTGCCAGCGCATGTTCATGCCCGGATAGACGTAGGCCATGCGCGCGAGGAGGAGACCGGCCGTGTGTGCGGCCTGCTCATCGCCGAAGAGCAGGTGGCGCAGCGACAGCCGCCGCAGCTCGCCGCCGAGCTGCTGCCAGAGGAGGTGGTGGTTGTAGTAGGCGATCCAGCCGGCGTAGTCCTCGCGCTCCCGGCCGGTGAGCGGGAAGCCCCAGCCGTCGTCGGGATACTCGCCGGAGGCGAAGTCGTCGTGCGCCCAGTCGTTGGTGGGCATCTCTCGCCCGCAGTCGGGGCAGGTCAGCTTCCAGGGATTGCCTGTCGAGGCCCGCCACGGGTAAAAGCCCGAATGCCTGAAGATGTCCTCCCCGCAGTCGGGGCACGGCCAGTTGCTGTAGCACTGGCGGGGGACGCTCCAGGAGGGCAGTGCGGCGAAGACCTGCTCATCGGGCATGGAGTCGTAGCGCGTGGAGCGCTGGATGCCCTCCGCCAGCTCCGGGTTGGCCTCCAGATTCTCGCGCGCGATCTCCAGCATCTCGTCGGTGTAGTACGACCGCCCGCGCTTGCGCTCGTCGGGCTGGATGCCGGGGACCTGCTGGATCCAGTGCTCAATGTCCTCGCGGTAGGTGCGCACGTTCAGGGGCACGCGCATGGCCTCGGCGCCGGCCGGCTGCAGCACGATCTCGGCGTCGCGGATGCCCCGGTCGGAGCGGAAGTAGAAGCGCGACCGGCCGTCCCCCTGGCCGGGCCTGGTGCGGTCCAGCACCGTCACGCCCTCCGGCGCGGAGACCTCCACCTCGATGGCCGGGTCGAGCCTCACCTCCACCCAGAACATCTGCTCCATGACCGGGACCGGCGCCGGCCCGATGGAGGGCTCCTGCGTGCGCTCGTAGGGGTTCGGCAGGTCGTTGGCCAGTGCCACGCTCACGGCTATCAGTGCCACGGCAGGGGGAATGCAGCGGACCATTGATGCCAGCTCCCTTCAGCGAGAACGGCGTGCAGGCGACGCTACCTGCCCTGCTCAGACAGACGGGCCGGGATCCCACGCAGCATCTCCTCGCTGCTCCCGGAGCGCCTCCCGTCAGCTCACACCGGCGATGAGAATGCTCACGGCGCCCATGATCAGCCACGCCAGCCACGTGGGCACCAGGATGCTCCCGGTGAGGCGGTAGCTCTCCTCCAGTCGCACATTGAGGTAGTAGTCCAGCAGCATGGACACGCCCACCCAGTGCGCCACCAGCGCCAGCACCCACGAGAGGGGGATGGGGATGCGGGCGATGACGAACACCGCCACCGGTCCGCCGACGCCGATCGCCGCGATCAGCGGCAGCAGCACCTCCCGGCGGCCCTGCCGCGCCACCTCACCCCGCACCGCCAGCCATGCGATCAGCGCGGCGAGCGGGATCTGGTACGCCAGCCCAACCAGGCCGGGGAAAAGCGCGTCGATGATGACGCCGATACCCATGCCGATCACGGCGCACACCCCCTCCGGCCGTCAGCGTTGCCGCCGTTCCATGGACATCTCGTGCGCAAGCTGGTCCAGCATCGCGGCGGTGGCGAGCTGGGCATTGACCTGCGCGAACTGCAGCACGTGGTCTACGGTCTCCAGCTTGTCCGCGGCCTGCTTGAGCGCGTTCTTGGCGTGCTCCACGTGGAAGTCGTACTGCTTCTTCATCAGTCTCTCCCCTTTCCCCAGACGATTCTCAGCCACACCTTCCCCGTGCGCCGGCCCGAGGCCTGTCAGTGTAGCACGAGGCTTTCGAGCCGTCCGTCGGCGTGAGCGACGACCGCACCGTCGTCGCACGCGGCAATCCACACCACCGGGGAGCCGGTCGAGTCCCCGCGAGCCAGTGGGTCGCCGGTGAGTCCGTCGATCAGCCATACGGCGCCGCCGAGCGTGCCCACGAGCAGCCGCGGCTCGCCCCCGGCCTCGACCACGCAGAGGGCGCTGACGCGCTCGCCGACCACGCGACTCCACAGCCGCTCCAGCTTGATCCACTGATCGGTGCGCTCCTCCTCATTGCGCCAGGCCAGGATCGCGCCCATGTCGGTGGCGGTGTAGAGCACAGGCTTGGCCTCCTCAGGCTCCCACACGGCCAGGTGCGGGAAGCAGCCGCTCTCGCGGCCGCCGGCCTGGCCGGCGAACTGCCCGTAGCCCCAGTACCTGTAGAAGCGCGTGTCCCCGCCGACGATGATATGCAGACCGTCATCCCGGCCGCAGAGGTTCGTGACGGCCACGTCCAGCGGCAGCACGGTGCTGAAGCCGTAGCCCTCGGATGGGATCTCCATCTCACCGTCAGGGGAGTAGACCACCCCCATATGATAGGAGTCGCGGTAGAGCGAGACGACCTCGCGCTGCCCGTCGGCGTCCACGTCGGCTATCAGCCCCGTGTTGAAGTCCCCGCAGATGCGCCCGCGCGAGAAGCGCAGGTAACGCTCCCAGAGGACCTCGCCGGAGGGCGTGAGGCAGTGCGTGAAGTTGGCGCCGACGACGATCTCCGGCGTGCCGTCGCCCTGCAGGTCGGCGATGCGGACCATCTCCGGCGCCGGCTCCCTGACGAGGCTCGCCGTGCCGGCCTTGCACTCGAAGCGCCACAGCTCCTCGCCCGCGGCACTGAGGGCGTAGACGTTGGTGTCCTCGCACCCAGCGACGACCTCGGCGCGCCCGTCGCCGCTCAGGTCGCCGGCGTCCAGCGAGATGCAGGGCCGCTCGGTCGCAAACTGCCACAGGCGCGTCCCGTCGCGCCCCACCGCGGTCACACCCTCGGCGCCGGCGACGAGCCACTCCGCCTCGCCGTCGCCGTCGAGTTCGGCCTCGGTTAGCGCGGTAACCGACGCGCCCAGATCGATGCTCTCGCCCTCAAGGGCCGGGAGGTCCGCCGCGGCCAGCCCGTCGGCCGCCGGCCGCCAGGTTGCGGCCATCCTCCGCGCGGCCTCCAGGGCCCCGTCCATCATCTGCTGCAGCGCGCCGCGGACATCGCCCTGCAGCTCACCGTCGATCCGCGGCCGTCCGTCCCGCGGCATGAACACATCGACTGGCTGCGCGGGACTCACCTCTCCGAGGCGCGTGGCGCCGGCCAGCAGCACCTCGTCGGGGGCGACGGCCCACAGACTCGCCTCGCCCAGACCACCCGGGATCTCCCCGAGGCCGCAGACCATCGCTCCCCTGGGGCCCTCCACGAGCGCCGCCCGGTGCGAGATCCGCCGCACGCGCATCGCGCTCAGGTCGGCCTCATCCTCGGACGCGGCCACCACGCTGGCGAACCCGATGCTCTCCCCGGGCTCCAGCATCGCCGCCCGATCCTGCTGCAAGACCTTCGCGACCGGCTCGGCGTGGGGGTAGAAGGACTCCCAGTGGTCCTCGCCGGGCTGGTCGAACAGCTCCACCGCCAGCTCCCCAAGGCCGTCCGTGATGAGGTGGCAGAAGCGCCCGTCCTGCTCCAGCCGCAGGCGGTCATCGCGCAGCTCGTGCGTACCGAGGCCCCGGAGGCTGTTACGCACCACGTACGTGCCCGGCTGCTGCGCGATGGCCCGGTCGAGGATAACGAAGAGGTCGCCCACGCGCCAGATAATGGAACGCTCCCAGGTGGCGCCCGAGTAGTCCTCGTAGACGCTCCGGCACAGCGCCAGACGCTGGCCCTCCGCGAAGTCCATCAGCTTCGCCTCGCGGTCCTGGTAGCTGAGGGAGCCGTCGCGAGTGATGTAGAGGCCGGAGTGGTCCTTGATCGCCCGCGCCCCGTAGGTGTGGTCAACCAGCCACATCCGGCCCACGTCGGTGAAGCACGGGATGGTGTTGATGTCATCGTGCCGGTGCCCGGACGGACCGTTGGGATAGCCCTCGAACTCGTGGAAGCTCCCGCACCCGTCCAGGATCAGGTACTGGGCCTGGGGGTCCCACGCCTCGCGGAAGACGATCTTGTTGTACCACTGCTCCCCCGCGCTCTCCTTCGGGTCATACACCGGCTCCGTGGCACCGTCGCCGGCGGACAGCGTCTGCACGTAGATGGGCAGCTTGCGCATCCCGGTCCACTGCTCGGGCGGTCCATCCGGCACGCTCAGGTCCACCGCCAGGTTGCTCTGAAAGACCCGCAGCCCGCAGTTCTGGTGCAGCACATTGTAGGCCACCCACAGGATGTCCGGGTCCCGGTAGAACCAGCCCGCGCGAGAGATGGCCTGAAAGACCCCGGGGTAGACCAGGCTGGGCGTGTCCCCGAAGCCGGTGGACAGCCCCAGGTTACTCACGCACGCCTGGGCGATGAACTCGGCCTGGGTTCGCGCTATCCCGCGCTCGAAGTAGGTGAGGTCGCGGCTGCCGAGGGCGTAGATCATGGCGTCCGCGGGCGCGTAGCAGAGGTAGCCGGCGGCGTCCTCAAGGATCTGATGGCTGGCGCACTGGCCCGCGAAGATGGCTCTGACCACCGACATCCAGTATTCCGTCTCCGGCAGATCGTAGTAGCGGTCGAAGTACTGCCAGGCCGTCCAGGTGTTGAGCGCCGAGTTCGTCCCGTGGTTGTGGTCCACAACCTGGACGTAGCCCTCCCTGACCATCCCGTGCGCGGCCCGCCGCTCGTGCCCCTGCAGGGCGTCGGCAAGCAGGGCGTTCGTGACGTCGAGCCGGTCCCGGTCGGTCCAGACCGGCAGCTCCTCGACAATGTCCCACCATGGCACGTGCGCCGCCGAGGCCGCCTCCATCTCCACGCGCTCGGGCACGCTCGCCAGCAGGTGCCGGTTCTGGTCCAGGATCTGCTTCATCAGCGGCGGCAGCTCGGGGTTGCCCGTCCAGAACCAGGTCTGGGCGATGCGGGCGATGGGCCCCGTGACGTTGACGAGCGTCCCCTCCGTCCTGCGCTGGATCGCGCCATCCTCGTCCATCAGCCCCTGGTCCTGCAGGTACTGCCGGAACCACTCGATCGTTGAGTACTGCGGCTGGCGCTTGGACGAGAGCCAGTGGTCCACCGGCGGGTAGAAGCGATGGTGCTCGGGGGTGAACTCGATGTCCACCACCGGCTGCTCGAGTGCGATGTCGCCGGCGTCGGGCAGATAGCGCTGCGTGAGCACGTCCACCGCACGCCGCACGCCGTCGCCATCGGAGCCGGCCAGGACCAGCACATTGACGCCCTCCCCCCCGGGCGTGCCCGCGAATGGATCGTGGACGGTGCGGATGACGTAGCCCCCCTCGCCGGGGAAGATCGAGTCCGCGCAGGCGTAGTTCATCCC
>JBNGDZ010000134.1:0-3002 GCA_049975765.1 Armatimonadota bacterium | reverse complement strand
AACGATCGCACAACGGGCCTCTCCCGCCACCACCAGCTCAGTGCGGGGGTACAGCGGCTTGAGCTGCGTGATCTCGGAGGCCGCGGCGGTGGTGCACAACGCAGCAACGTACAGGACCAGCGCGCGTCTCATTGCCCCCACTCCCGATCGATTCAGGATGGCAACCGCGCGGCGGGTACTTGGCTGCAGCAGGTCCTGAGACCTTTCAGCCCATCAGCTCATCGACGACCTCGGCGAGGTCTCGGGCGCGGCGATCGATATCAGCCCACGGATCGCCGCGTTCCGCCAGCCGGTCGAGGATGTTCGCGACGGTCCACCGCTGTGGGCCGGTCTCGGGGTCGTCCAGCTCCTCCCAGTCCAGCGGGGTGGCGACGGGCGCGCCCGGCCTCGCCCGCGCCGAGTAGGGCGCCACCGAGGTCTGGCCCCGGCTGTTGCGCCAGGCGTCGATGAGCAGCCGTCCCCCGCGCTTCGCTTTGCGGTGCTCGGTGGTCAGGTTGTCGGGGTCATTCCGCGCCACCACGCCCGCCAGCCTTCTGGCGAAGTCGGCGACCTCCGCGACCTCTCGCGTCGGCTGAAGCGGCGTGACCACGTGCAGTCCCCGCGAGCCGGTGGTCATCACGAAGGCCGACAGGCCGATCTCCTCGAGCAGCGTTCGGATGGTCCGGGCGGCGCTGATGACCGCCTGGAACTGCCCGCCCTCGGGCGGATCGAGGTCGAAGACCATGCGATCAGGACGGAAGAGCGCCTCCCGGCGGCTCGTCCAGATGTGCAGCACCGCCACCAGGTTGGCCAGGTACACCAGCGTGTCCGGGTTCTCGGCGACGCAGTAGGTGATGGCCTCGCCCTCGTCCTCGTCCCCGACCGTCACGCGCTCGATCCACTCGGGGAAGAAGTCGGGGATGTCCTTCTGGAAGAACGTCTCCCCCGCCGGCCCGTCGGGGAACCGGAGCATCGAGATGGGCCGCCCCCGAAGGTGCGGCAGCATGATCCCCGCCACGTGGCGGTAGTAGTCCACGAACTGGCGCTTGGTGATTCCGGCGTCGCGAAAGAGCACCTTGTCGGCGTTGGAGACCTCGATCTCGTGCGAGAGCGCCGCCGGCTCGGGAGGCTGACGCCCCGGCGTCTCAGGGCGCTCGCGCACGGCGTCCTCCGGGTCGATGTCCTCCCGGATCCCCAGGAACCGGGGGTGTCGCAGCCGGTCGCTCTCCAGCCACTCGCTGTAGCCGACCTCCGCCACCAGCTCCGGCTCGGCCCAGTGGGCATCGCGTGGCAGATCGCCGCCGGCCACGGCCGGCTCGTCGCGCTCCAGCTCCCGCAGCCGCCGGTGGATCGAGCGGAGCTGCTCCTCGCTGAAGCCGGTGCCCACCTTCCCCGCGTAGCGCAGCTCTCCGCCCTCATGGTAGCCCAGCAGAAGCGCACCGAACCCCGCGCGGGAGCCCCCGGGGTCCGTCCAGCCCACGATCACGAACTCCTGCTGCCGCACGCACTTGAACTTCAGCCACGCCCGCGACCGCCCGCCCTGGTACCTGGCCGACGCGTCCTTGGCGATCAGCCCCTCCCAGTCGGCCTCGCAGGCCTCCTCGTAGAGGGCCTCCCCGTGCTCGCGTCGGTGGTCGGTGAGCACCAGCGGCGGCTCGAAGTCCAGCGCGGCGGCCAGCAGCCGCTTGCGGTCCAGCAGGCCCAGGCGCGTGGTGTCGCGGCCGCTTAGGTGCAGGATGTCGAAGAGGTAGTAGCGCACCTCAACGCCGGTTCTGCGGGCCTTCGCGGGGTCCTGCACGTGCATGCGCCTCTGCAGTCTGGAGAAGCTGGTGCGCCCCTGCTCGTCGAAGGCCACGATCTCGCCATCGACCACGAAGTCGCCCAACGCCTGCTCCGCAATGGCCTCAACCAGCTCGGGGTAGGCGTCGTTGATGAGCCTGCGGTTACGGGACATCAGCCGCACGCTGTCGCCCTGCCGGTAGGCGATGCAGCGCTCCCCGTCGAGCTTGCGCTCGAAGACCCACTCCGGGTCCGAGAAGCGCCGATCAGTCAGCGTGGCCAGCATGGGCTCGATCCACTCAGGCTGCTCGGCGCGGATCAGATTCTCCCGCGCGCCCTCGGGCAGGCCCCCGAACAGGTCGTCTCCCGCGGCGCTCTGCTGCTGAAGCTCCGCGATGGTGCGGCCGGAGATGACGGACTCGGGCCGCTCGGCGGTCACGTCGACCTCCCGGTCGGCCTTCTCGTCCTTCATCTTCTTCAGCAGCCAGCGGTCTCCGTCGTCCCGGTCGGTGCGGAAGAGAGCCCATCCGCCGGTGAGCTTCTCCCCATCGAGCCACACCGTCAGGTGCCCCTCAGCCAGACCCTCCTCCAGCGAGGGCCCGTCCTCGTCCTTGAGGCTGTGGAATGTGCCGCGATCCCAGACGATGACCTCGCCGGCTCCGTACTGGCCCTCCGGGATGACGCCCTCGAACCCCGCGTAGAGCAACGGATGGTCCTCGGTGCGGATGGCGAGGCGCGTGACGTCGGGGTCGAATGACGGGCCTGTGGGGACGGCCCACGAGGCGAGCGTGCCGCCGATCTCCAGCCGCAGATCGTAGTGGTGGCTGGAGGCGGAGTGCTCGTGGACCACGAAGCGCGGAGCGGCGGCCGGCGAGGCGAGCTCGCCCTCCGGCTCGGGGGTGCGCGAGAAATCGCGCCTCCGTCGGTACTCCCTGAGTGAATCGGCTTCATGCTCAGGCACAGGAGGATCGGCGCGGGGAGGCGGCGCGCGTCAGCCCTTCGCCTCCTTGAGGCTCCTCTTCAGGGCATCCACCAGTGACTCCGCCTCGACCTCCTCCTTCTCCCGCTCGGGCACCACGTACTCCTCGCCCTCGGCCTTCTTCTCCAGCAGCTCGCGCACCTGATCCTGGTACTCGTTATGGAACTCCTCGGGGGTGAACTCCTCGGTCATGGCCTCGATGAGCTGGACGGCCACGTCCAGCTCGTCGTCGCCGATCACCGAGGTGTTCTCGAAGCCGGCATCA
>JBNGDZ010000133.1:0-10142 GCA_049975765.1 Armatimonadota bacterium | reverse complement strand
GCTCACGCGCGAGCATGATCTGCTCGTAGAGGTTCGCCGGCGTGCGTGACCGCGTGGGGCTGACGCCGATTCCGGCGTAGACGGGGAGGACGCCGCCGACCAGGTCCATCTGCGGCTCCAGCTTGTTGCGGAAGACCTCCACGTCCCCTGTGTAGTTCATCGGGCAGAGGAAGTCGAGGTAGCCCTCGCGCGACCAGGTGATCCAGTCCTGCGCGTCGTTCTCGGGCGCCCCCGTCACGGAGGCGCGTGCGGCCAGGGAGATCTGCAGCTCCGGGTCGATGGCCAGCAGGCGCTCGCGCAGCTCGGCTACCAGCGAGGTCTGCAGGTGCCGGCGCCAGTCGCGGTACAGCTCCAGGTACCTGCCGCCCTCCCAGCAGTCCTCGGGCCACTGCTCGACCCGCACGTCGGCCCACTCCTCGAACTTCGTCCGGCAGCGGTCGCAGTAGCAGTAGCGGGCGCTGGGGTAGCGCATGAAATCGTAGTGGATCCCGTCCGGATGGTACTTCTCGACCAGCTCCACCATGGCGTTGATCTCAAGCTGCCGGTTGCGCTCGTCGGAGGGGTCCAGCCACCGGCGGCTCCAGCGGTAGCGGGTATCCAGCTCCTCCTCGCCCATGGCCTGCTCGACGCTGAGGACGAAGCGACCCTCGTCCGCGAAGCGATCGATGACCTCCTCCGCGGCGCGGTAGACCTGCCAGTTGCCGCGCCAGACGTGGACCTCGATGCCGTGTCGGCGCGCGGCCTCAAGGCAGGCGGCCATCTGGTCGGTCTCGGTTATCTGGGGGAGGTACTTGCTGCGGTAGACGGCGGCGCCGGGATTGCACATGTTCGGGAACAGCGCAGTGAAGTTGGCGGCCTCCAGCTCCGCCATGATCGCCTCCCAGTCGGTGTCATCGGTGGGGAAACCCATCCACGCGCCGCGCATCTCGTAGGGCCGGGACGGGTAGCTCGCGGCAGCCGCCCGCTGCACAGTGTCCCGGAACTGCCGCGTCAACGCCAGTGCCTGCCCGAACTCCCCATCCTCCAGCGCCTGCCTGGCCTGCAGCGCCTGCTCCCGGGCCTGTCCCTCCAGCAGCCTCGCCGCGGGCGCGTGCGATGCAGGCCCGGGCCCCTCGAGGGCCTCCAGGCTCTCATAGCCCGCATCTTGCAGCGCGCCCGCCAGCGCGCTCTCGACGATGCGCTCCCAGGCGCCCGGGACGAAGTGGCCGATGGTCGCTAGCACCAGATGCTGCTGCGCGCTGGCGTCGGCGTCGGGCCACAGGACGTGGGAGAGCCACGCGCTGTGATCGGTGAGGACGGCGGCCGGAATGCCGGTGTCCTCGCCCGCGTCATTGAACCACGTGGCGATGACGCGAGCATCGTCGGTCGTGGCGGTCACGATCTGCAGGCCCATCGACACCTGGCGCACGCTCTCCGGGAACCCGGCGGGGGCCTGGTCGTTGAAGTCCATGGTGTGCAGATGGCCTCGGTATTCGGCTCGCTCATAGTGCATCTCCGCTATGCCCAGCGTCTGCCATAGGCCCTCCGGCACGGTGAAGAACCACAGCAGGTTGCCCCCGGCCTCGACGTAGGCCTGGATGGCCGCGGTGTGCTCCTCGGTGGTGTCGATGGTGAAGGGGAAGATCGCCAGCGCGTACTCCGCCAGCGCCCCCTCGACTATCTGCTCGTCCGTGACGATGTCGTACTGCACCGCGTTCGCGTCGAGTGCCTGCTTCGTGGCCTCGTAGTAGGTGTCGATGCCGGCGTTCGGGTGCCCCTCCAGTGAGAACGTGGCCCTGACCAGCGCCACGTCGGCAGTCTGGGCCGAGAGTGGCGCAGCGCAGGCGAGGGCGATGACGATCGAAGTCGCGCGCTTCACGATATGTCCTCCTCGACCGGCTCATAGATGCGCGGGACACCCGGATTGACGGCGGTGCGCCTGACCGGCAGCAGCACCTCATCGCCCAGCTCGACCTCCGGCAGGTCGGTGACATCCACGGTGCAGTGGTCCATGGCGATGCGGCCGATGATGGGCACCTCCCGGCCGCGGATCCGCACCATGGGCAGGCGCCCGGCTCTCCCCCACGCCCCGGCGAGCCGCGCGATGAAGGCTTTGACGGCCGCGGGGGGTCGGGAGGCGATGCTGCGCGGCAGTATCTCCAGCCCGTGCGCGTAGCCGACGGGGACGGTGGCGATGGTGGTCTCCCGGCGAGCGCGGAAGTCGCCACCGTAGCCGACCTTGCCGCCTACGCCCACGGTTCCCAGATGCAGGACGCGGCTGCGCAGCTCGAAAGTGTCCCGCAGGTCAAGCTCGCGCTGCCTCACGTGCGCGGGGTACTGGCCGTACAGGAGCGTCCCAACGCGCACCATGTCCAGGTGGCTCTCGGGCTCCTGCAGCAGCAGCGCGCTGGCGGCGCAGTGCACCAGGAGCTCGGTGCGGTTTGCGGAGGCCAGCAGCTCAGCCGCCAGGGCTCCGAACATGCGCGGTGAGACGCCGGCGCGGAACAGCTCCAGCCCCTCCGCCATGGCGCCCGACCCCGGGGGGCCGTAATGGGTGTAGAGGCCCGTGATCCTCACGCCCACGCCCGCCGCGGCGTCCATGATGTCGATGGCCGGCTCGTCGCCCGGCATTCGCGAGAGGCCGGTATCCACGAAGGCATGTGCCCGAGCCGTCCTCCCGACCGCCTCGGAGGCCCTCTCCAGCCAGCTCACGTGCTGGCTGTGAGCCACCGTGGCGGTCAGATTCGCCTCGACAAGTGCCTCGCACTCCTCCGGCGCGGCGGGCATGAAGACCAGCACCGGGACGTCGATGCCCGCCTCCCGCAGCGCCACCCCCTCAGCGACGGAGCTAACGCCCAGCCAGCTCGCGCCCGCCTTCAGGAACACGCGTGAGGCCTGGACGATACCGTGCCCGTAGGCGTTGGCCTTCACCACCGCCATCAGCCGGGCGCCCCCCTCAATGCGGCCCAGCACCTGGCGGCAGTTGTGCGCCAGCGCGTCCCTGTCCACAGCCACGTAGGTTGCCGGCCGATCACTCATGGCCGGGACCCTCACGCTCGCTCGACGAGCCGTTCGGCTCCAGCGATACGACCGCTTCAACACCAAGTAGCAGCAGCGCCAGCAGGGCCACCAGGCTGGAGATGTCGGTGGCCCTGCGGCCCATGACGGCGTCAGACACGCGCTCGGATGCGATCACCTCTGCGCTCAGCGGGCTCAGCCGCTCTCTTACGTGCGCCTCCGTGAGCGCCGTCGGGTCGGACTCCGCCGGATCCACGTTGACTGCCGCGGCCGCCAGCTCCTCGCCGTCAGCGAGGACGCCATAGACGCCCGGCTCCGCCGCGGTCGCTCGCCACTGGCGGCCTGAGATGGTGGACTGCACAGTGGCACCGGCGCGCTCCAGGGCGACCTCGTTCGCGGGCCGCGCAAGCTCGCCGACCAGCACCTCACCGGGACCTGCCTCCAGGATGGAGGCGCCGCGACCGGCGGCGAGATGCCGTGCCAGGGCATGCACGAGCGGCACGAACGCGGGCTGTCGGGGCAGATCGCACCACGCGTCGCCGGGCGAGGTGGCCAGCACCAGGGCGCGCCCCCGGCCCAGAGCGCCCTCGATCAGCAGCGGCCGGCCGTCGTCAAGCCGCGCCAGGACCGTGGTGTCATCGGCGGCAACATCAACGAAGCGCACCGTCGAGAAGCGCGCGGCAGTCGGGTCGCCGGCTCCGGGCCGCGCGAACTCGGCAAGAGGCGGCCGGTCGGTGAGCATCTCCGCGATGGCGCGAGGGGGCTCGGCGCGCACCGCATCGCCCACCGTCACGCCTTGCAGCCCCAGCGTCGGGAGGACACGCTGCGAGAGGTCATCCGCGTCGGCGCCGGCTCCGGCGAACAGCAGCACTCCCATGCCGTCCGCGAGCTCATCGGCCACCCGAGCCAGCGCCCCATCCGACAGCCCCGACGGGTCCGCGACCACCGCGAGATCGAACTTTCCAAGCTCCTCCGGCACCTCCGCTGCGCCGACGAGTCTCAGCTCGATGATGGCACGCTCGTCGCCGGGTGCGAACGGGTTCAGCGCCGCCCGCACGAAGCGCGTGGGGTCCTCCTCGCCGACGATGAGCGCCTTCAGATGCTCCCTCACGAAGAGAGAGACGTCCCTGCGGTCGTCCGCCGGAAGCTGATCGGCAGGAAGGCGGACCTCCGCGGCCGTGGCTCCGCTCTCGCGGGGCGTGAAGCTCAGCTCCACGACCGCCGGTTCACCCGGTGTCATCGACATGCTGTGAGAGTCCGCGGGCTCCCCGCCGACGTCCAGAGTGACAGGCACAGCGCTATCGTCGAGCTCGCCCCAGGCGCGAGTCCGCGCTGTGATGCGTAGCGGGCGGCCCCGGATGGCCACGGCGTCAGCCGCCTTCGCCTCGACCACGGCGCGGTTGGCGCGCGGCATCCGACCGCTGTCCACCACGACCACGTGCGGGCGGGGACCGGGGATGTCGTCAGCCAGGTGGCCCAGCGACGTGGACTGGCGATCGGTGAGCAGGTAGACCGTGGCAAGCTCCCGCGGCGAGCGCGCCAGCAGCGCCGCCAGGCACTCCGACAGCCTGCCGCGCGCGGCGGTGCAGGACGTGGGTGTCAGCTCCTCGTCGGGATGCTCCAGGAGGCGCAGCCGGGCGCCGGCCAGTGCCACGGTGGCTCGCCCTCCGGCCTGCGCACTCAGAATGCGCTCGGCGGCGGCAACCGCGCGGTCTATGGGACGCTCCTCGCCCGTAATGGCGCCCATGCTGGCCGACACGTCCACGATGATGGCCGCCGGGAGGGGCACGCCCAGGCCTGTGAGCATGGGGAGCCTCGACAGCGGGAGGGCCAGCGCAAGCGCCAGGAGCAGGACCGCCAGGCACCGGAGCAGCAGCGCCAGCAGGCGGCGCAGGCGGGCGCGGCTGTGCCGCTGCCGATGAGCGGAACGCAGCAGCATCAGCGATGGGAAGCGTGTCAGGCGCGGCCGCGGCCGGCCGAAAAGGTGGATGAGGATGGGCACCGCGATCCCGGCGGCGCCGAGCAGCAGCGCGGCGTTCTGCAGGCTCATTGCGCAGCACCCCGCACCACCGGATGCTCCGCTCCGCTGCGACCGTGCCGCCTCACTGCAGCGCCAGTATCCATTCCGCCAGCCTGCGCCGGATGGCGTCGTACTCGTCGAATTCCCACACGCCGGGGACCTTCAGGTGCCCCGCCACCGCCTGGCCGCCCTCGTCGGTGAGGGCCCTGCCGCCGCTCCACTCCCCCTGCGTCGGCCAGCCGTTCCACTGCGTATAGTCGATCTCCGCCAGGCGGTTCCGGATCCAGGCGCGCGAGGTCCTCACCAGCTCCCTCTGCTGGCCCGTTCCCTGCTGCAGGGCCCGCTCGCAGAGCTGGTCCCAGGTGTACAGATAGCGATAGTCGTCGATGCCCTCGCGCAGCGCCTCGAAGCCGATGGACGGCCCGCCGGTCTCGTCGCCCATCGGCGGGTAGCGGTGCATGAACACGAAGCGGCGGTCCGGGTTAGGGCCGTAGGGATCATCCACATGCGAGCGATACGACCAGGTGTAGGCGCCCTTTGCGCCGTTGATCCACAGGTGGTAGCCCTGCGAGAACCGAGCGTTCTCGGGACGGTGGCCTGAGATCTCGACGTTGTAGAACCAGATGGTCTTGCCCAGCTTCTCCATCCGGGCGCGGAACTGCTCCCAGGCCGGTCCGTCGTAGATGCCTCGGCGGAGGAAGGGACCGTCATGGAAGTTGAGATAGTCCATGAGCGGAAGGGCCTCCTCCATGCCCTCGGGGTGGCCGTTCATGCCGTCGGCCTCCACCTGGACACCCAGGTCATGGAGGATGCGCATCTCCACCATCATGCGCTCGAAGCGGTCCCGGTGCTCGAAGGCCTCATCCACCGGCTGGAAGATGATCTCCGGCCACCCCTCGGCCTGGGCATTGGCCAGAATCTCATGAATGACTCCCCTGTAGGCGGCGGCGTACTCCTCGGAGTGCAGGTCGCCGAACTGTCCGGCGAACCTCGCGGTGTCGCCGCCCATCAGCCACTGAACTGGCTCCGTGAAGCCGGCCGCCACGTAGGCCGCCATGCCCCGCTCGAGATCCGTCTCTCCGGTCCAGTGGACCCGCACCCGGCCGTCCTCCATGGTCATCTCGGCGCCGTGGTTCCCGCACAGCCCCACGGAGGTCATCCCATGGGCGGCCTGATCGCGGAACTTCGCCTCCAGCGCGCCGGGGGCATCCGAGTAGGTGCGCACGTAGTCGTACATCCCCCATGCCACCCCCTCAGGAAGCATCAGCTCGATGGGCAGCACCTCAAGCTCCACCGGGATGCTGGCCTCAGCGCCATCGGCGGAGACGGTGATGGTGGCGCGGTAGGTGCCCGGCTGGGCCTCCTCCGGCACGTGGACGGTGAACCAGAACCAGCGAGCTGTCTCGGCCGGCACGTCCACCGGATGCATATCCTCGACGAAGGCCGGCAGCAGAAGCATCTCGTCGGTTCGTGGATGCATCTTGCGCACCAGGTTCCTGACGACGCCCGCATGGACGGCGTCCGGGGGCAGCACGCCGGGCTCGCCCTGCAGAGGGGTGATGGAGGCTGTCATTGAGACCTGGTCCTCCAGCGCTCTGACGGCGAAGCTGATCGGCTCCCGCTCGCCGGGCGTGGCGAAGATGCGCAGCTCCGGATCAAGCTGCTGTGCGGTGGGGACGGTCGCGGGCATCACCACGTCGAGGTAGCTGACCCGGAAGGGCACGAAGCCGCGGGCGCGATCCTCGCCGGACAGCTCCGGCATGGGCGCGGGGTCGATGTGCTGCAAGGGCGGGACCTCCTCCAGGTCGGTGGGCTCGATGCTCACGTCATCGTACCAGGCGGTGACCGGCCCTCTGCGCCGGAAGTTGGTCCACAGCCGCAGCCGGAGGTGGTCCGTGCCCGCCTCGGGCTGGAAGAGCGCCACGAAGCGCCGCCAGTCCGTATCCTCGTCGACCATGATGGCATCGTAATCGGCCCCAAGCCACTCGTTGGCGGCTGACTGATAGACCACGGCCACGTGAGCGGCGCCACCCTCGGCACCCTCCACCTTGATCCAGGCGCTCAGGCGCAGGACGGGGACGGCCTCGGGCACAGAGATGCCATCCTGCGTCCAGACGCCATCGTCCTGAGGGCGCGCCACGCCGGTGCGAACGCTGTGCCGGCCCCCGTGAGCCACGGTCGTGTCGAGGCCCCAGTCCGGCTCCTGCCGGTCCATGTCCGGAGTATCGCCGCTGTGGGTGGTGCGCCAGGCGAAGGTCCAGCCGTCGGGGCGGCCGTCGGCGTCCTGGTCCAGCTCGAATCCGGGGTTGGTCACAAGATTCTGCTGGGCCCCAACCGCTGAGCACAGCCCCAGCGTCAGCGTCGCCACAATGACCGTGGCGAGCAGGTCTGCAATGCCGGTCGGGAAGCTCATCTGGTGCCGCTCCCTCTCCGGTCCGTCCGGAGTGGACAGCGCGTCACTCAGCGTCTCCGGCCTCGGACCGAGGCATGATGAATGAGAGGTGGGTGCCGTCGGCCTCAGTGTGCGATTCGAGTCTGCCGCCGAGTCTCTTGGCCAGGGTCGCGCACAGCGGGAGGCCCAACAGCGGGGGTGCGAGTTTCGTCTTCGCGGCCTCCTCTTCGACAGCGGGCAGGCTGCGAGGTCGCAGGTCGCCGGGCGGAATGGGCGGGCCGCTGTCGATGACCGTGATGGTCAGTGTGTCATCAGCCTCAGCCCTGACCTGGATGGTCCCACCCTCCGGGCTGCGGTCAAGACTATGCAGGAACATGTGGTAGAGGAGCTGCTTGAAGGGCCGCTCCTCGACCTTCACGGCTGGCAGGTCGTCCGGCGCGCGGGTCCCGATCCCGACATCGTCCCGGCGGGCCTGGCCGACCAGCAGCGCCTGCATCCGGCGGATCATCTCGCCGGGGTCGACCGGCTCCGGCTCGCCCGGCATATAGTAGCTGCGGCCGCGCCCGATGTCGAGGATGTCGTTGACGAGCGTAAGTATGCGCTCGCCCCCATGGTGGCACTCCTGGGCGGCATCAAGCTGGTTCTCAGTGAGCTCGCCCAGCGTCCCGGTGGTCAGGAGCTCGGAGAAGCCCATGACGACATTCAGTGGCGTGCGCAGCTCGTGGCTGATGTTCGACATCAGCCGCTCCTGCACCCGGGCGAAGGCGGCCACGGTCTGACTGATGTCGTTCCCGGCGAAGCCCACTATGACACGATCGAGACCCTCGGCCCGGCAGGACGCCGCCTTGAGGCGCATGACCCGGGTCGCGCCTGAGCGAGTGCGCACGGTGCAGGCGTCAACCTCGGCTTCCCCATTCTGTAGCGCCTCACCAATGATCTCCGTCGTCGCCTCAGAGCTGTCGCTGTCGAGCAGCTCCGAGAGATGCGCGCCAACGGTCACGTTCTCCGGCCCGAACAGCTCCGCGGCCCCCTCATTCGCGGCAATCACGCGCTGCGTGTCGGCGTCAACGAGGACGGCCGGCAGGAGGACGTACCGCAGGCAGCGCTCCCCGCCGTCCGAGTCACTCGACATCCCAAGAGATCCTGCCAGGACCAATGCCACCAACAGCAGCGCCGTGGCGGCGATCATGGCGACCGGGAAGGCCACGCGTTCCCCAACGCCAAGCTCCAGGGATCGAGCCGCGATCGCCAACAGAAGGATGAGCCCGAGAAGCACAACGGCTGCTATCAGCAGTGATCGGCGCGATCCCTCACTCTCACGAACTGAACGCCCCGAATCGGTGATCTGCACGTCCACTGCCTCCTCGCCTCCCGGAAGACCGCCTCTCCTCCCCCCGCGGCCACACATCCTTCCTGGGCGCGTGGGTCGTGGTGCCGATGTTAGGTACTTCCACGGTGGGCCGCCAGTACCCTTCAAGACAGTGGTTCCCTGCCAAGGCCGGAGAGCTGGCCCCTTGCTGGCAGGTTCCCACCGCCCGCAGCGGCGTTGTCCGCCTCGTGTGGGGCAGGTTCACTCCGCCCCCGGCCGGTTGCTGGGACGCCTCCATGATCCCGCAAGTGCCGCCGAGCTGAAAGCCCGACCTACGCTCGGGGACCGGTCATTCGTTCCCGTCGAGCGCACACCCGAGGGCTTACGGATACCTCGCCGCCGGCCCGCCGTCTCCGCGCAGCCTGAGCATGGCCAGGCGCACGCGGTAGCCCATGCCAAGGAGCATCAGCGCGCTCACGTACTGCCAGCGCGCAAGCCGGCCCCGGTAGTGCTTCTCATAGAAGCGAACGAAGCTCCTGTGGGACTCCACGAGCATCCGCCGGCGCACCTGCGAGGTGGCGGCGCCACCAACGTGATCCATTGAGGCCTGCGGAGCAAACCACACCTCCCAGCCTGCGTCCCACAGGCGCTTGCACAGGTCCACGTCATTGAAGAACATGGGAAACCCCTCGTCCATCCCGCCGACCTCCGCGAGCGCCTCGCCGCGCAGCAGCAGCGCCGACGCCATGGGCTGATCGACAGTGCGCTCCTCATCGTAGTCCCACCAGGTCATCCGGTACCTGCCGAAGGTGCGGCTGCGCGGGAACAGGCGGCTGAGACCGAGCGCCTCGTAGAGCACCACGTCCGGGGTGGGGAAGCTACGGCAGCTCGCCTGCACGCTGCCGTCCGGCAGGATGAGGCGCGGGGCCACCGCCCCCGCCTCCGGCCGGCGCCCCAGGACGTCAACGAGCGCGTCCAGGGCGCCGGGATGCACCGTGATGTCGGGATTCAGCAGCAGCACGTGGCTGCCCGCGGCCTGCTCGATGGCCTGGTTATTGGCCGCGGCATAGCCGAGGTTCTCCTCGTTGGCGATGAGCGCGACCTCCGGATGCCTGGCGCGGACCATCTCGGCGCTGCCATCGCCGGAGGCGTTGTCCACCACGATGATCTCGCGGGAGACCGCGTCCGGTGCCTCGCGAATGCTCTCAAGGCAGTCCTCGAGCAGATCCCGCGTGTTCCAGTTGACGATACATACCGAAAGCTCCGGTCTCACCAGCGTTCGACCACCTCCAGCCAGCAGCGCTCCCAGCGCTCCCGACTGTGCCGGTGCAGCACGGCTGCCCGCTGCTGAGCACCGAGTTCGTGGCCGCGGTCCCAGGCCTCTCGCATCCGGCGCGCGAGGTCGCTGGCCGAGACCTCAGCGT
>JBNGDZ010000132.1:0-10156 GCA_049975765.1 Armatimonadota bacterium | reverse complement strand
CTACTGGGACGAGTTCCTGAGCATCTACCACGAGGCGGACTATACGCCACCGGCGGCCCCGGTGCTGGCGCCGATCGACAATCCCGATGGCATCGGTGACTACACCTTGACCTGGGGTGAGGTCTTCGATGCGTCGGGTATTGACGGCTATCGGGTGTGCGAGTACGAGCCCCCGAACCTGCTGCTCTCCGACAGTGCCGAGGGCGGCTCCGACAGATGGATACTCGACGGGTTCAGTCTCAGTACCGCGCGCGCCTACAACGGAAGCTACAGCTACTTCTCCGGGGCCGCGAACGACCTGGACAACAGCATGGTGCTGCGCTGGGAGCTGGCCGTGCCAACCGCGGGCACGGCGTCCCTCTCCTACTGGATCTGGTATGACATAGAGTACGACTGGGACTACGCCTACGTTGATGTCTCTTCTGATGGCGGCAGCGCCTGGGACACGCTGGCGGTCTACACCGGCGATGGCAGCAGTTGGCAGCAGCACACCCATTCCCTGGATGACTACGCCGGCCAGTCGATCCTCGTCAGGTTCAGGTATGTGACCGACTACTCGATCATCTATGAGGGGGCCTATTTCGACCACATCGTGATCAAGTCGCAGGTCATGACCGAGTCCTGGGACGTGGCCCCCGATCAGACGCAGCTTGAGGTGCTGGGGCGCCCCTGGGGCGTGTGGCACTACACGGTTCAGGCTCGAGACGGAGCGCAGAACTGGGGTGATGTCAGCGAGTCGCAGTACACTGCTGTCACCAACCACGCTCCCACTCTGGCCAGCGTGCAGATCACTCCCGATCCGGCCTACACCGACAGCGACCTCACCGCCACGCCGGAGGGCTTCCAGGACGATGACGGCGACCCTGAGGGCTACGTCTGGGCCTGGGAGCGGGACGTCGGCGATGGGTTCGAGGCCATCGGGGGCGCCGACACCGACAGCCTCGGCCACGAGCACTTCGAGAGGGGCGACGTCATCAGGGTCACATGCAGGCCCGACGACGGCAGGGGCGAGAGGGCTGTCGGCGCCGCCGTGACCGACGAGGTCCAGATCCTGAACACGCCGCCGACGGCGCCGACGGTGGACGTGACGCCTGATGCGCCGGGCACCGAGGACGAGCTCTCGGTCACGGCGTCGGACAGCACGGATTCCGACAACGATTCGGTCAGCTACACATACGCGTGGTACCGCAACGGCGAGCGGCAGGCGGACTACGACGACCAGACTGCTGTCCCGGCATCTGCCACGGCCCGGGGCCACGTCTGGAAGTGCGTGGTCACGCCCAGCGACGGCTCTGAGGATGGCACCGCCGGCGAGGACTATGTAACCGTCGGCAACACTCCGCCGTCGGCGCCCGACGTGACCATCTCGCCGGCGGATCCGGGGCCGTTCGACGATCTGCAGTGCACGATCGCCACCGAGAGCGAGGATCCCGACGGGGACGATGTGACCTACGCCTACGAGTGGCAGCGGATCGTTCGAGAGGGCGCCCCTGGGGCCACGCGGTCGGCCAGCGTCCTGTCGGCCTCTGAGACATCCATCGGGGAGGTCTGGCGGTGCGTGGTCACCCCAAGTGACGGCCACAATGATGGCTCGCCCGCTCAGGTCGAGGTCACCATCGCGGACACCGACGCACCCACCAAGCCGACAAGCTGCACCATCAGTCCCGCCGAGCCGACGACCGCCGACGATCTGTCGGCTTCGGCTGAGGGCAGTGACGCCCCCAGCGGCGGGGACATAAGCTACGAGTACCAGTGGCGCAAGAGCAGCGACGGCGGCGAGACCTGGAGCGAGTGGGGCGGCGACGAGGCGACGCTGGAGCAGACTGCCAAGGACGAGCGATGGCAGGCGCGTGCTCGCGCCTTTGACGGCGTCAAGTACAGCGGGTGGACCGCCAGTGCCGCCGTCACCATCCTAAACTCCCCGCCCAGTTCTCCGAGCAGGTGCGAGCTGTCTCCGGAGGAGCCCAGGACTCAGGACGACCTGACGCCATCTGCCGCGGGAAGCGACGACCCCGATGCCGAGGATGTCGTGTCCTACGAGTATCAGTATCGGAGCAGCTCAGACGGCGGGGACACCTGGAGTGCCTGGGGGAATGACGGAAGCAGCCTGCCGAACGCTCGGACAGCGGCGGGAGAGACGTGGCAGGCGCGCGCCAGAGGCACCGATGGAGAGGACGCCAGCGGCTGGGTGAAGAGCAGCATGGTGTACGTCCACGGGGTCAGCATCATCAGCGGTCCCACCGGTGACCCGGATCCCGTACCGTCGCTCGGCCAGGTCCAATGCACGGTCACCGCGGAGGACAGCCGCGGTCACGATGTCGCATACCACTGGACCGCTGAGGACGCGCAGGGCGACGCGGCGGGCAGCTTCGACGACGCCGGCACCCGGGAGCCGACCTGGACGGCGCCCGAGAACACCGGCGCGACCGAGGCGGAGTACACCCTCATGGTCACCGTCACCTGCACCCAGGACAGCAGTGTCAGCGCCATGAGCTCCTTCGTCCAGCGGGTCACCCCGGTGCCGCATCGGGTGACCATCAGCGCCGGTCCGGCGGGCGATCCGAACCCCGTGGCCTCAGGTGGGAACGTGTCCTGCTCGGCGACAGCAGAGGACAGTCGGGGACACGATGTCCTCTATCAGTGGGCTGCCGAGGACGCCGACGGGAAGCCGGTCGGCAGCTTCGACGACGCGACCACTCAGAACCCGACCTGGACGGCGCCGGCCAACACCAACGACAGCATCGCGGAGTACACCATCACCGTGACCGCCGCCTGCGCCGAGGACAGCAGTGTCACCGCAACCGAGTCCTTCGTGCAGCAGGTCAGCCCGGTGCCGCACACCGTCACGATCAGCGAGGGGCCGGAGGGCGCCCCCAACCCGGTGGTGTCAGGCGGGGAGGTGGCCTGCTCGGTGACCGCGGAGGACAGCCGAGACGGCCACACGCTCAGTTACGAGTGGAGCGCGGTGGACGGCGAGGGCACCCCGGTAGGCAGCTTCGACGATGCCACCGCCCAGAACCCGACATGGACGGCCCCCGCGGAGGCAGGGGACTACGAGATCACGGTCATCGTGGAGTGCGACCGGGGCGAGAGCACCACGGCGTCCTTCACCCAGCAGGTGCTCCCGAGCCTGGCCGTGACACTGGGGCCGGGCTGGAACATGATCTCGCTGGGCCAGCCCCGCGATCGGCAGGCCACCATCCGGGAGCTGCTGGGGCCGAAGGTCCTGGCGCTGTTCAGGTGGGATGCCAGCCGATTCGGGTACGATCCGGTCGACATGAACACGGAGGTGGCGGCGAGCTGCGAGGGCTACGGCTTCTGGGCGCTGTGCACGGAAGCGCTCACACGGGAGTTCACGGCCCGCGCGCCTGCGGTGGCGGACGTGGCGTGCGAGAGAGGCTGGAATCTGCTGGGCAATCCACACCCCACAACCTCTGACCTGGAGACGTGCCTGCTGCCGGAGGGCAGCGGCCGGCTGGTTTTCCCCGCCTACCACTGGGACGGGAGGAAGTACATCAGCGACAGGAGCATGCCCGCAGGCTGCGGCTTCTGGGTGCTGTCCACCTACTCGGGCTCGGGCTCCTTCCAGCCGATGGGCATGGCGACGAGTCCGGCGCAGGAGCAGACCACCAGCCTCGCGGACGCTCCGGACCTCGCCGAGGGCGGGATGTGGATTCAACTTGCGGCGGAGGCCGGCGACAAGCGCGACGCCTGCACCTGGATCGGCATGAGCGCCGACGGCACAGTGCTGAAGACTCCCAAGCCGCCCATGATGCCCGGCGCCGTCGGCGCGTATCTGGACGTTGAGGATGGTATCGGCTACGGCCGTTGTATCGTCCCGGAGAGCGAGAGGCACACGTGGACATTGACGGTCAACTCGCCCGAGCAGGATGAGGTCTCGCTGCGGATCGTGGATACCTCTCAGCTTCCCGGCGACATGGCCGTGTGGCTGACCGACAAGGCGACGGAAGAGCGAATCGACCTCCGGCACGCCCCCGGCTACACCTACACCGCTCGCGGCGGCCAGCGCCGATTCGAGATTGAGCTGGGGGAGCGCCACGACCTGCTGGGGGTGATGGGCGTGTCCGCGCAGCCTGCCGGCGAGGGCGCGCAGATCAGCTTCACGCTCTCGGCGGCGGGGAGTGTGAGCGTGGATGTCCTCAACATCGCCGGGCGCACGATCAAACGCATCGTCACGGACTGGCAGTGTCAGGCCGGCCTGCGCACGGTGAGCTGGGATGGACGCTCGGATCAAGGCACGCGGGCGCCCGGCGGCATGTATCTGGTCCGCGTCACGGCTTCGGCGCCCAGCGGAGAGCAGTGCCAGGGGCTGAGCACGTTGCCCATCCGCTGATGCTGCACCGGAAGGCGGCACGTGCAGTGCCGAAGATTCGGGCTACGCCCAGATTCTCGCCGTTGCAGGCCATCGCTATGCAGGTTGCGCCCCTCTGCAGCTTCAGGCTGTCAGATTGCAGCTTGTCGCCCTCGAAGGCGTCCCGGCACCCATCGCCGCTGGCTGCCGCCAGGAGACGGTCTCGGTCCTCCGGGGATTGTCAGTCCCCCGCCACCAGGAGAAGGGGTAGCGCGTGCATGCGGCGAACGTCGATGGCCGGATGGGAGAAAGGTCCGGGCCGGGGAGGTCGGTGCGGGTGAAGCTCAGTGACGTCGGCTGGGTCTGGGAGGGGCAGGGTCTCGATCCCGGGGTACATCCGTCCATACTGGGAGTCGGCGACGGATGCAGGTACTTCGGCCTGACGCGGGCGAACTATATGTTCCATCCCAACACCCCCTTCGCCATGGCACACATGTCATGGCTGGACGAGGTGACGTGCGACATCGCGAAGTGGAAGTACAGGGACTCCGAGAATGGAGGCAGCGATCACTGGGTTGATGCCTCGCCGGAGACGGTGCGCGGTGAGGCGGAGCTTGTCAGCAAGCTGTCAGTGGACTACCCCAACATCACCGGCGTCTTCCACGACGACATGCTGGGGCTGGTGCGGCGGGAGGGGATGACGCCGGAGCAGTACCTGAGAGTCTACTCCGCGGCGAGGAGCGCGAACCCCGAGCTGAAGCTGTGGATCGTGGTCTACACCCATGAGCTGGAGGCCCCCGAGTGGGCGGACTTCGAGCCCTTCATGGATGTCTGCAATCTGTGGATCTGGCACTCGGAGGAGCTGGCCGAGCAGGACGAGAGCATCGCACAGTGCCGGGAGCGCTTCCCCGACAAGCCTCTCGTGATGGGCTGTTACCTCCGGGACTACACCAAGCGGGCGCCGGTCGCGCTTGACCTCCTGAAGGTGCAGTGGGACTCAGTTCTGCGCAATCTCGAGGCCGGGACGCTGGACGGCTTCTCGATCCTCTCGGCCAACCTGATCGACGGCCATCTGGAGCAGGCGCAGTACATCCGCGACGTCATCGCGGCGAACTCGTAGCGCGGGGGCGTGGTGCATGGTGTCACCAGGTCACAGGCCCGGGCTGGATCTGGCTACGCCAGCCACGGGACCGAGCAGAGGTGAGCTGCTGTGAGCACGGCGAGGCTGGATGAGCTTCTTGCGGCACTATCCGAAGCCGAGGACGCGCGCTCGAAGCCCCTGGAGCGCCTGAAGGCGGAGCTGGACTTCGCCGTTCGCCTGGCGCGCTCGCGGCCGGAGAAGCGGCAGGAGTGGGAGGCGCTGGTCGAGCGGGCCATCCGTCGGGTCCTCGACGGCCTGAGCGCCGGCACGGCTGACGTGGCGGACCTGGTCTTCGAGGCAGAGCAGACCCTCGCCCCCCTGGGTGCGGCGGCCCGGGAGTACGTGATCTACTGCTGCGGCCACGGCCACATCGACATGAACTGGATGTGGAGCTGGCCGGAGACCGTCGCGGTCTGCCACGACACCTTCTCGACCATGGACGCGCTGATGGACGAGTTCCCGCATTTCCACTTCTCGCAGAGCCAGGCCTCCGTCTATCTGGCCATGCGGGAGCACGCCCATGAGCTGTTTGAGCGCATCCGCCAGCGCGTGGCTGAAGGGCGCTGGGAGGTGACCGCCTCGCAGTGGGTCGAGGGGGACAAGAATCTGGCCTCGGGCGAGATCCTCTGCCGGCACCTGCTGTACACGCGACGGTGGTTCGAGCAGAACCTCGGACTGCCGTACGATCACGTGAGGATAGACTGGGAGCCGGACACCTTCGGCCACTGCTGGACTCTCCCGGGGATTCTGCGGCGGGGGGGCGTGCGGCGCTACTACCACCACCGCAGCTCCGGGCCGCGGCTGCAGAGCATGTCCTCGGGCGAGACATCGCAGCTATTCTGGTGGGAGGGGAAGGACGGCTCGCGGGTACTGGCCTTTGATGACTCGCCCAACGGCTACAACAACGAGATCACGCCGCGCATGACGCACCTGCTTCTCGACCTGGAGCGTCATACCGGGCTGAAGATGATGCTGTGGGTCTACGGAGTCGGGGACCACGGCGGCGGCCCTACCAGGCGGCATCTGCGCGCGGCCGAGGAGATGGCGCAGTGGCCGATCTGGCCCGAGGTCAGGCTGACCACCACGGACGAGTTCTTCTCCGATGCCGAGAGGCAGATCGAGGAGCAGAGTCTGGAGCTGCCCGTCCACCGCGGCGAGCTGAACTTCGTCTTCGAGGGCTGCTACACGTCACAGAGCCGAATCAAGTTCGCCAACCGCAGGGGCGAGAGTGCGCTGGTGGACACCGAGGCCATCGCAGTCGTAGCGAAGCGCGTCGCCGGCCTCGACTACCCCCGAGATGACCTGGTGGCCTGCTGGCGGCGGGCGATGTTCCTGCAGTTCCACGACATCCTCCCCGGCTCCGGGGTCAAGGAGACGGTGGAGCACGCCATGGGGCAGTTCCAGGAGACCCTGGCGACCACGGGGATGGTCCAGACGAGGGGCTTGCGGGCGATCGCCGCCCGCATCGACACCTCCTCGCTGCAGCCGCCCCGGCGGCCCGGCGCGGCCGACCTGGGCCTGGGCGCCGGCGCCGGTGATGGCGCGTGGTGGGGCGGAGTCTCGACGCGCGGGGTCGGCGAGCGCGGAGGCGACGTCTTCGTCATCTTCAACCCCGCCCCGTTCGCGCGAGACGCTCTGGCGCGGGTCAAGGTCTGGGACCGTGAGCTGCAGCCCGGTCGGGTGCGCGTCCGTGACGCCGACGGCGCTACGACCGCGGGCCAGGTCATCGAGACGGGGAACTACTGGGGCCACAGCTTCGCGGTGGTGGCCTTCCCCGCGCGCCAGGTGCCCCCCATGGGCTACCGGGCGTACGCCGTCGAGCCCGCTGCCTGTCCCGAGTGTGAGCCGGGCGTCTGCGTCCGGGAGGCGGGACGGCCCGTCTACCGGCTGGGCTACGTCCGGGCGCAGACGGCGAGTCCGGTTGTGGTCAGCAACGAGCACCTGGAGCTTACCGTCTCGCCCGAGGCCGGGGGCATCACGAGCGTGGTGGACAGGGCTACCGGTACGGAGCTGGTGCCCGAGGGGGCGGTCCTGGGCGCGCTTGAGCGGGAGCAGGAGGCCCCGCATGCGATGACCGCGTGGCAGCTTGGGCCGATCATCGACCGGGTGCAACCCCTGGCCGGCTGCACGCTCGACATCGTCCACGAGGGGCCGCACCTGGCGACGATCAGGCTCTCCGCGGCGCACAATGACTCGGAGTACACACTGGAGATCGGCCTGGCCTCCGGCAGCCGCCAGATCGACTTCGCGCTCGACGTCAACTGGCTTGAGCGCGGCGATCCGCAGACGGGCGTGCCCGTGCTGCGCACGAGCTTTCCCCTCGCGATCCGGAAGGGGCGCGCCACCTTCGCGATCCCCTGCGGCAGCATCGAGCGCGAGGCGGACGGCGAGGAGGCCCCGGCGCTGACCTGGGCCGATCTCACAGGGCGGTCCACGGCGGCCGACGGCGAGACCGCCGGCGCCACGCTGGCGAACGACTGCAAGTACGGGCACCAGCTCTCCGAGGACACCATGCGCCTGACGCTGCTGCGGTCGAGCTACGACCCGGACCCGCTGCCCGAGCTTGGGCGGCACCACGTGCGCTACGCGCTGCGACCCCACGTCGGCCCCCTTGAGGTGGCGGAGGCGATACGAACCGGCTACGCCCTCAATCACCCCTGCATACCGGTGGGCACCACCGCCCACGAGGGGGAGCTGCCAGCGGAGGCGGGCGCGATCGAGGTGCTCAGCCCTAACGTCATGCTCTGTGGCTTCAAGCTCGCGGAGGACTCCGATGCGCTCGTCATGCGCCTGTACGAGTTCGAGGGCGAGGCCACAGAGGCCCGCATCCGGCTCTCACACCGGCTGGCTGATTCCGGCGCGCCGGCGGTGGAGACGGATCTGCTGGAGCAGCCGCTGGAGGAGAGCACGGCGAAGATGAATGGCGACGTGCTGTCGGTCATGGTGCCCGCGCACGGCATCGCCACCGTCAGAATCGGGTCGTAGCGTCCGCGGCGCTCGCCTCAAGGGGAATCTGGTGGGCGGCCCGGCGCCGTGGGCGGGGACACCTGCGTTGTTCAGTCCGTCACGTGCCCCACGGTTCGCCCGTGTCGGTCGGTGGCAGCTCTGCACCGTGCTGCTCAAGAAGCTCCTTGACCTCGTCCACAAAAGCGCGGAACCCCTCTTCATCCATCACGGTCTGGAAGGTCCTCCGCTCTTGACGGATGTCGCCTTCGCCAGCCAACGTGATCTCAACATGGACCTTTGGAATGGCGTGTCACCTCCGCGTCTCTATCGCCACCCGACTGCGTGTATGGTTCTTCTCCTCAGCACGCTCAGCCCCTCCTGCAGGGCAGCGACGTTTTTCACAGGATCCCTGTTCCCGATATAGGGGAGGTGGTGGGCATGGGAGGGGCGTAGTGGGGAGCCGTACCGCCGGTGTCCGAGCCGCAACGGGCCGCCGAAGTGCGGAGGCGGATCGCAGCAGTCGCGCGACCTACAGCGGAGGGTGACCGGACCATGACCGCGACACTGCAGGTCGGCGTGGCGGAGACCACGATCAACCCGCGATCGGGCATGCAGATCGACGGCAATATCGGGGTCCACCGCCCCGCTCGCTTCGTCCTCAGCGACCTCCACGCCCGGGCCATCGCGTTCCAGCAGGGCGAGAGGCGCTTCCTGCTGCTGTCGCTGGATCTGCTGGCGATCACGCAGCAGTGGAGTGACGCGATCCGGGACTTCGCTGCCGAGGAGCTTGGCTTCGAGCGGGATGCTGTCGCGGTGCACGTGGTGCAGAATCACTCCTCGCCGTCGATGGGGCAGATCATGCTCAGCGACCGCCTGAGGGCCGCGAGAAAGCACCCCTGGATCCGCGGCTCAGACCCCGAGTATGGGCCGCTGGCGATGCAGCGGATCAGGCCCATGCTCCGGCGGGCGGTGGAGAGCCTGCGCCCGGTGCGAGTGGCGTTCGGGAGCGCTCTGGAGTCGCGGGTGTCATTCAACCGCCGCATCGCCATGCGCGACGGCACCTCGGAGATGGGGCTGCGCGGACGGGAGCAGGAGGCGCTCTACCGCGAGGGCCCGACCGACCCGGAGGTGGGCGTGGCGGTATTCACCACCGAGGAGCTGCAGACCACCGGCGCCCTGCTGCACCACACCTGCCACCCGGTCCACTGGACGCCGCACCACGCCATCCATGCGGACTGGCCCGGGGCCTGGGCGAGGCAGGTCCGCGAGAGCCTGCTGCCGGGAACCGTGCCGCTGGTCCTCAACGGCTGCTGCGGCAATGTGCATCACGCCGACGCGCTCAACCCGCACCGTGAGGACACACCGCAGAGCATGGCCGGGCTGCTGACCGATGCCGCGCGACGAGCGCTGGCCGGCCCGTACTTCAGCGACGACGACCCGCACCTGGCGTACGACACCGCACGCTTCGGCATCCCGTTCCGCGCTCTCCCGCAGGAGCTGTTCGACGACGCCCACAGGCTGATCGAGGAGAACCCGGAGCCGCTCTGGACCGATGAGACCTGTACCCGCTTCGAGTGGGACTGGCACTTCGCTGCATCGCTGCTCGATCTCGAGCAGACGCTGGCGAGCCAGGATGCGCTCGAGTACGAGATTCAGGCGCTGCGCCTGGGCGACCTGGCGATTGTGGTGCTGCCGGGTGAGCCGTTCGTGGAGGCGCAGTTGCAGATCAAGCAGCGCAGTCCCGCGGCACGGACCTT
>JBNGDZ010000131.1:0-10175 GCA_049975765.1 Armatimonadota bacterium | reverse complement strand
GGCATCGGCGAACAGAACATGCAGATGGTCTGGACCGGCTTTGCCTCGCAGTTGCCCGGATACACGGCGGGGTACAAGAGAGCTCAGACGAGCGAGTACCTCACGCCGGAACTTCCTCCCTCGGCCCTGCTTGGCCTCACGATGCTGCCCCTCGGGGTGGCGTACCTGCGAGGCCGCGGGAGGGGCGCGCGCGAGGACTAACGCGACTCTCAAGCGCGCGCAGCGCGACGAGTCGCCCCGAGAGACCGCCCTCTCAAGATTGGAAGCCGCGGCGCCGTCGAGGTCGCCGCTGCATCACTCCCGATACCCGTCGCGTCCCCATCATGACCGGCTCCGTCTCCTGCCGGGAGTCGCGCCGCCTCGCCACAAGCCCTCATGGTGTCGCGGGCTCTCACACGCCCCCGGGGCCGTCGCCAGGTGCTGCCGGGCAGTGGCGGCACCGTCCGCGCTCCCGGAGGGCGACCCAGTCGCTCGCTCGGCGGGTACTGTGAGCGAACTGTGAGGTCCATCAGCTCGACCAGGAGATAACATGCTGCACGCAAGACTGCCGGTAGCACTGTTGCACGGGCCGCTGTGCCGGGCGGGTCGTGGTATCCGTCCGTACCGAGTGTAGGCGCTGTGTATTGGGGAGAGCGAGGAGAGGGTTGCGTGAGAGTGAGTACTGCTGCTGCACCTGCGGTACGACGGACGATAACGATGTCAACTGAGCCGCTTCGTTTGGCGGTGGCGGAGGAAAGGAGACAGATGGGATGACGCGGAGACTGCTGTTGATGGTCGCCGTTGTCGGGTTGGTCCTCAGTGCGGGTCCCGTGCTTGCGTGGACGGGCACTTTGACCACCAGGACCGGGGGGCTTGTATACGGCGACGATTGGCAACCCGCGAGCCTGACATGGGACGTTACTCAGGACGCCACGAACTCGAACGTCTACCATTACGAGTACACGCTCAACGTCAGTGAGGTCGCGACTGGTGGCAACATCAGCCACATGATCATCGAGCTGACGGATGACGACTACTACAACAACTTCACCTACCCGTCCATGGACCTGTTCAACCTGCAACGATGGGACGGGACCGAGTGGGTGGACTGGGCTCCCACGCTGACGGTGGATGACCACCTGGCGGGGAGCGCAGGGAACCCCGATCTGACAAGTGACGTATTCGGAGTGAAGTTCGACGACAGTGACGGTGGCGAGTGGGGCGAATGGGACCTGCTGCAGTGGCGTTTCGACGCCTATCGCCTACCGGTATGGGGCGACTTCTACGCCAAGGACGGGAAGCTGGACCAAGTGGACAAGACCCTGTACAACGCGGGCCTCGACCTGCCAGACCCAACCGACCCACCTCAGGACGGTTCGATCGACAACCATATCCTCCGGCCCAACGGCCGAACGCCGCAGCTTCCGCCGTCCGCCCTGTTGGGTCTGAGCATGTTTCCGCTCGGCATAGCGTACCTGCGCGGACGCCGACGCGACGACTGAGTTCGCGCCGCGCGCCGAGCGGCGGTCAGGAGGCGCCCTGTGCCTGGGCGTGGCGCCGACGTTCGCTGAGCAGCGCTTCACGGCGGCCCGAGAGGTGATCTGCCGGACGTCTCTGCCGGCGCCGCACCCCGAACGCGAGGCTCCGTGACTGCTTGTGGTTCACACACGCGGGACCCGGCTGCCGGCCGGGTCCCGCGCTTTGCGTCGCCTGCATAGGACCGGTGCTTCGGCGCCTCCGATCTGAGCCGGAGGCCGGTGACGGCTCCGGCACAGGCCGCCCGCGAGAGAGCTTCGATGACCTTCGGATTGGTGGATTTCGCTCCGCAGGCACTTGACGCGGGCCGCCTCCCTCTCTATACTTGCTCCGACGTGCTCTGGTTGGCGCTGGGTTTTGGGCGGAGTCTGATGTCATTCGGGCGGAGACTTCGCCCGGGTGAGCCCACGCCAGCATGTAAGTGCCGAGCCGCCGGCCGCCACACGATACGCTACAATAGCACTTCGCAGCAGGAGGTGGGCCCGATGTGCATGCGGCCACGGCCCTTTGTGGTTGTGCTGGTTCTTGCAGGCTGCCTGATGCCGCTGGGCCGCGTCTCAGCAGGACATGACGTATCCCCGCGGGGGCTGTCTCCCTCGGCCTCGTCCCACTTTGGGGAAGCCCCTGTCTATGCCATGACCTCACCGGAGTCGCAGTGTGCGGCCGCCGGATGCGGGGAAGCAGTCCTGCTTGCACAGGCACCGGAGGGCGAGCAAGCGCAGGCGGGCGAGGAGCCCACTGGCGCCCCTGCGGCTCCCGAGGTGATCACGCAGCCGGGAGGCCTTCCCCTGCGGGCGGGTGATGTGCTGTCGATCACCGTGCAGGGCGAGCCGGAGCTCAGCGGAACGGCTTACGTGCGCCCCGACGGCACCATCACTCTCCCCATGCTCGGTTCTGTGCCGGTCGCCGGGAGCACACCCACGCAGCTCGCGGACTCCCTTGCGGAGATGCTTCGCCGCTACGTGGTGAACCCGCAGGTCACGGTGCTGCATATAGGTGGGGTCGCGCGTGTAGTGTCGATTATCGGCGCGGTGCACAGCCCCGGGACCTATGATGTCCGGCAGTATCCCAACTTGCTGCCACTGCTGGCAGCCGCCGGCGGGCCGCGTCCAGATGCGGACCTCGAGCGTGCCGTCCTCGTGCGCGGCGGCGAGCAGGCACGCATCGTCAGAAACGTGGTGGAGGGCGAGCCCGTCATCCCCGAGGACATCAGCCTCGAGTCCGGCGATACCATCGTGGTACCGTCGATCATCGAGCGCTCGGTTCGCGTGGCGGGCGCGGTCGGGCAGCCGAGCCTGGTGTCGATGGAGGAGGGGCTGACCGCCTCTCGGGCGGTGCTGGCCGCCGGCGGGCCGCTGGAGATTGCGGACCTCAGCGATGTGCAACTGCTGCGCGGCGCGGAGCGGATGAACCTGGATCTCAAGCCGGTGCTGCAGCCGGATGTGGCAGCCGGTGAGGAGCAGGTAGAGGATCCCTTGCTGCAGGTCGATGACGTGATCATTGTCCCGCGCATGGGCACTCAGGCCGTGATGGTCATCGGAGCTGTGCAGGCGCCGGGGCCGCAGGATGCAGGCGGCACGCGCCTGGCCTCCAAGGCCGTCGCGATGGCCGGTGGGGCAACGGTCGAGGGCGATCTCAGTCGCGCCTATGTTCTGCGCGATGGCGAGCGCATCGAGCTGGAGCTGACCCCCTTCCTTGACCCCGCGAACGCACCTGCAGATATGGAGGGCGTTGACACCCCCGTCCGCGCCGGCGATGTTGTGGTCGTGCCCGAGCGGAATCCGGTCTTCGTGATCGGGGCGGTCAACGCGCCCGGCGAGTTCCCGCCCCAGCAGGCGAGCACCGTCTCCAAGGCCATCGTCATGGCCGGCGGCCTGGCTCCGGATGCCGACATGTCAGCCGCCTACGTCCTCCGAGCCGGGGAGCAGATCCAGATGAATCTCAGGGGGCTGCTGGAGGAGGGCGACGCCTCGGCGGACCTCGCACTGCAGCCCCAGGACGCCCTGGTCGTGCCGCGGCGGGCCCAGATGGTCCATGTTGTCGGGCAGGTCAACCAGCCCGGCAGCTTCCCGCTGGAGAGCGCCGAGACGGTCGCTGACGCCTGGGCCCTGGCGGGCGGCGAGACGCCCATGGCCCACACTACTGCCTGCCTCCTGGTGCGTGATGGGCAGACGGAGACGCTGAACATCGAGGCGCTGGTCAACGAGGGCGACGCCACCCAGAACAGGCGCCTGCAGGCCGGAGACACCATCATCGTCCCGAAGATCAGCGACGAGGTGTACATATTCGGTGCCGTAGTGCAGCCGGGCAAGCACGCAATCCACGAGGGCGACACCGTTATCGACGCGATCGCGAATGCCGGAGGTCCCGCGCCTGGAGCCCGCATCGGCGACGTGGCGCTCATCCGCCGGGAGAAGCTCCCTGAGGTGCGAGAGCAGATGCGGCGCGAGGGCGCCGTCAGGCCCGGCCAGGCACCAGGCCCAACAGAGCAGAGAGGGGGGCCGCGAGACTGGCGGGAGCGCTGGCAGGGCGGGCGAGCTCCTGAGGCCGAGGCCCCGGCAGGTGACCGGCAGGAGCGTATCGCGCAGAAGATCGCGGAGGGGAACAGAGCGTTGCACCTCTTCGATCTTGCCAGCGTTCCACCCGACGACCCTCGATACCTGGTTCATCCAGGTGACGTCATCTATATTCCTCCCCGGAGCATCAGGGGAGAGCTGTGGGAACGCGTCATCGACGAGTTGCTGGTGCGCACGCTTGGTGGGGCGCTCTTCTGACAGGGGCCGGCTCGCCGCTTTCTGGGCCCCTGTCAGCGTGTTGGGGGGCGGGACGCCGCGTCCGATGAATCCGCCCTCAGCGGCGTCTGGCCAAGATGCCTGCGGCGACAGTCCACGCCTGTGGTCGGGCGGCGGACGGAGAACCCGTGCAACTGGAGGGCGGGTTAGGAGATGCAAGATCGATGGCCGTGGGTGCTGTTGGTGGCCCTTATCCTCGCCATCGGCGCCCTGGCCCTGCAACACAACCGGACGGAGCGACCGCGATTCCTGACAGTGCACGACGCGGTGCGTGCCGGGGACTTTACCGATGTCGAGTACCACGTGTCGCATGGCGCGGACCTTCGGGAACTGGACAGCTCAGGGTACTCCGCGCTGCATGTGGCGGCTCTGTACGGCCGCCCACAGGCTGCGAAGTTGCTGCTGTCAGAGGGTCTGGAGCCGGACATCCGCGACCGGGATTTGACGATCCGGTACTACACGCCGCTGCATCTGGCCGCCAGGGAGAACTCGCACGAGGTGGCCAGGGCACTGCTGGAGGCCGGCGCCGATCCGGACGCACGAGATAGCCGGGGCATGACGCCCCTGCACCTTGCTGCCATGAACGACAGCGCACAGGCCGCGGAGGTGCTCATCGAGCACGATGCGAATGTCAATGCTCGTGACGATGAGTACCGGACACCGTTGGGCGTCGCACTGAAGTGGGAGAAGGCAGAGGTGGGCAGGGTGCTCGTCCAGCGCGGCGGTCGCAAGTAGGCCGAGAGGGGCTGCTGCTCGGCATCGTCCTACTGGTCTGATCGGGGCAAGGTCCGGGCCCATATTGCACATTGTCACGGAAGCGTCGTCTCATCGACCGGGCAGGGGTGTGAGGAGGCAAGATGAGCCGTGTGATTCGTGTGTGGGGCGTCAAGAACACCATCTGGTTGGCTTGACAGCCGTGGCCCGCTCATATACTATGGCCCATTGATAGTCAGCCGGATGGCCGCCGCCTGCTACATGCTGGCACGAATCGCAGTTATGTTGGTCTCGCACACATGACGGGAACGTGTGTGTTGAGGCCATCCGAGTACAGGGTACGTAGCAGAGATCGCAGATGGAGGCGGAGTTGGCCCTATGAGGCAAGCCATCCTGTGCGCAATGCCTCGAGATGAGGTTCAGGTGGTGGATGGACCTGCGCCTGAACTTCTTGGCGTCACCTGCAGATACGGAGCCTCTCTGCTGTCCCCACACCGAGCATGGTGCCTTGCTCCGACTGGCACCGCCGGCCACATGTCGCACCCCCCCTTCCCGATGAGCCGTCCCGACGCGCCGCGGTCCGCAGGCATGAGCCGTCAGGACTCTGGCAGCGCGCACCGGTCGCCTCGGCGCCATGCCGTGGGCGAGGCCCTGTACGGGAGGGCTGAGTCCGATAGCTGCACCCGGCGAGCAGGAAGCTGTGGTAGCAGACGGGCCCGTGCATTCGATGCAGTAGTGCAGTCCGCGCCCTATCGAGGAAGCGTAACCGCCATGGGGTGGCAGCATGGAGTTCATTGAGTACTACCGCATCATCCGGCGCCGTTTCTGGATTGCTCTGGTCATGGCGGGCATCGCGGCAGCAGCCGTGGTGGCCTGGCGACTCATGCCGCAGGAGACCGCTTACCCCGCACTGGGCACCATCCTTGTGCACGATGTGGCCAAGCGAGACGTGCTGCTCCAGGGCAATGAGGTGCAGATTGGCCAGCCCGAAGAAGGCCAGTTCTGGAGTAACTTCACCTCATTCGTTGGAAGCACGGAGATGTTGCGGTCTGCAGCAGAGGAGATCGGGATCTCTGTAGAAGAGGCCTCCCAGCAGCTCGAGCCTGCTCAATTGCGGCGGATCCAGGAGAGCGACGCAGCGCAGGTGTCTGCTGCTGCCCTCGGCGTGCCGCGGACCGGACTGGCGCCCAATGTCAGTAACGCCAAGGACCTGGCGGTGCGCTACTGCGATGCGGTGATGGACCAACTGGGCGAGGCCTGGCGAGCCCGACGGCTCCGCCGGCTCGAGCTGGCACGTCAGATCCTCCAGGAGCGCGAGCCGGTGCTGGAGCGAGAGGTGGCGCAGATCCGCCGGGAGGCAGACGCCCTCATCGCCGAGTACGATGGGGTCTCGCCAAGCGGCGTGCTCGAGAGCCTCACCCAGGAGCTTGCGGCGGTCGAGGAGCAGATGGCCGCAACTCAGGTGGAGAGAGGAGCGGCCGAGGCTCGGTCCCAAGTGCTGGCGGGCCGTGAGAGTCGTCGCGTGGCTGCAGTGGAGGGCGAGCAGGCGCCAGTTACCAATCCGCGGGTGGCCGCCCTGCAGCAGGCAATCATCGAGAAGCAGATTCAGCTCGACGAGGAGCTTGCCCGTCGAACGGAAGAGCACCAGCAGGTGCGGGCTCTGAAGGCAGAGATCGGCCGCCTTGAGCAGCGGCTGGCCGAGGTGCGGGCGGAGGGGGAGCAGGAGATGGGCCCCGCGACGGCGGCGGTCATGGTGGAGGCAGCGATCACGGCCCGGGTGGAGGCGGAGGCGCTCACCCGCAGACTGGAGCTGCTGCAGGAGCGCATGGGCGAGATCAGGGACAGGCTTCCCACCGTCCGGGCGGATGCCCGCGTGTACGACGAGGTGGCTTCCCGACTCGCCGCGGCGGAGCAGGCACACCGCACACTCCTCGATAGCCTCGACCGCCTGGATGCCGAGGAGAGCCAGATCGCGAACCCCGAGGTGACGCTGGTGGAGGTGCTGGACGAGGCGGAGCCTCAGCGTGTTGCGCGGGGCCTCGCAGCGTTCATCGGCAGGCTGGTCGTGGCCGTACTTGCCGGCGGCGGCCTGGGCATTCTGCTGATCTTCATGCTGCACTACGTGGACTTCAGCTTCCAGGACGAGGAGGAGGCTGAGAGGATGCTCGGCGTTACGGTGCTGGCGGGGATCCCACGCAGCGACATCGAGTTCGAGCCGCCACCGGGCGGACCGGAGCAGGATGAGACAGACGCGGATGCGGGAATACTCTGATCGCGGGTGAATCAACCGTGCTGAATCAGACTGAGACCATACTCGGTCCGGAGCCGCCTCCCTCAGCGTACCTAGAGGCCTATCGCGTCCTCCGGTCCTCCGTGATGGCTCTGCGGGAACGCGAGCCCTTCCAAACCGTCCTTCTCACGAGCCCGGGAGAGCGCGAGGGAAAGACCACCATCGCCATCAACCTGGGCGTCGTGCTCGGATTGGTCCAGCAGAAGACGATCCTGGCCGACGCCGATTTCTACGGCTCAGGCGTGAGCAACGCACTGGACATCTCCGCCGACGCGCGTGGACTGACCGACATATGTCTGGGCGATGTCGAGCTGGACGATGCGCTCCTGCCAACCGAGCTCGACTCCCTGCTGGTCCTCCCGGCGGGGACCAGGAGCGATCAGGGCCCCGAGCTGGTCGCGACGGGCGTCATGGAAGAAGCCATCGATCAACTGAAGCAGCGAGCTTCATACGTGCTGTTCGATTGCACCCCCCTCAGTGGCTTCGGCACGGCGGTCTCTCTGGCGCCACTCGTGGATACGGTCTTCCTCGTCTCTCTGGCGAGGAGCCAGGTGATGGACGTGCGTCGCTGCCTGGACGAACTGGAGCAGGTGGGGGCGAGGGTCGGCGGCGTGGTCGTCAACGACGTGCTCCCCAGGGACTCCGTCGTCTACCGGGCGTACCACCGCTACTACCAGTAACCGCCCCGCCTGTGCCCGCGGGGAATGCTGGTCGGTACCGCCGGCAGCACGCCCCCCAGACCGGCTTCGTAGAGACTGCGCACGACTGCGACGGTGGCTCCCCCCTGCGTGTTCCCAGACCCCAGAGTGCCTCACAGAGCTCGCCCTCGGTTGTGAGGACACTGTGAGCCAGAAACTATTGACCTGGCCTGCCGTCAGTGTTATCGTGGCCCTGCAAGTCGAGCGACGGTCTTGATTGCCCGGAATGCCGAACAGCCGACAGCGACGCACGGCCGCGATTGACATCAGACCTCCATGAAGCAGGGGCGTCGAAGCAGCAGTCGCAGCATTACCTCGCAGCAAGCATCGCCCGAGCAGTTACCCATCGACTTGAGTCCGTGACCGTCGGGGCGTCGGACTGACGCCGCCCGCGGATGGCCGCAGCAGGGAGGGAGCGGGGACGAGGGCAATACAATGGGCCAGCGAGGTGCCGCTCACTGGCCCGAGGCAAGCATCAATCCCGGTTGGGGCACGCTTGCCGTATTCAGTGTACCATACCTCACTGGCGAAGGCAAGAGCCATTCCGCCAACTGGGCTGCCCTCTGCTCCCGCTTCCTCCCGGCAAGTGGCCGCACAGGACGCACGTAGGATCTCTGCATCGGTTTGAGCGGCTACTAGGAGCGACATACGCGCGCCGCGCCAGGCCGATAGTGCCGGTACGGGATAGGGCAGGAATGCTGGCTATCACTCTACGTGCCTTCGCAGCGCCACCGTCTCTCCAATCGTCCCTGCATCGTGGCTCCGGACAGGTGGAGCCACCTGCTGGCAGCGGGGCGACCCGGTGGACGCTCCGCCTCGCCATCCCCTCTCGGCAGGATGCGCCTGTATTGCACTACTCGATACTACGAGGTTCGAGGTGACCGATATGGTCGTTCAGAAGTGGGTAGGAGCGCGGGTAGGGCTGATGGGCAACCCCTCTGACGGCTTCGGCGGCAAGACCATCGCCTGCCTGATCAGGAACTTCGGCGCAGAGGTGATCCTCCGTGAGAGTCGCACGCTGGAGATCGTGCGGCACCCTCTCTTCGACCCGCTGACTTTCAGCAGTCTGACGCATCTCAACGAGACCGCGGCACACGACGGCTACTACGGCGGAATCCGGCTGCTGTATGCCACATGCAACAGGCTCTACGAGTTCTGCCGAGAGCGCGGCATCTCGTTGGACGATCGGAACTTCACGCTCCAGTACGACACCAACATCCCCCGCCAGGTGGGACTCGGGGGCTCCAGTGCCATTATCACCGCCACGCTCAAGGCTCTGATGGAGTTCTACGGACTGACTGATCGCGACATCCCGAAGGCCGAGCAGCCCAGCCTGATCCTGTCGGTGGAGACGGACGAGCTGGGCATCGCTGCCGGGCTCCAGGACCGTGTCATCCAGACCTACGGCGGCATGGTCTACATGGACTTCAGCCCCGACCGGATGCAGGCGGACGGGCATGGTCAGTACTGCGACATGGACGCCTCCGACCTGCCGCCGCTCTACCTGGCCTACACCTCGGTCCCTTCGGAGTCTGGGAAGATGCACAACATCGTTCGCCACCGCTTCCATCAGGGCGACCAGGAGGTGCTCGATGCTGTCGAGGCGTGGGCCGCCTACACGGACCAGGCGCGCGACGCCCTGCGGAGGCGCGACGACCGCAAGTTGGCGGCACTGATGGACCTGAACTTCGACATGCGCCGCCGGCTCTACGGCGACGAGTGCCTCGGGCCCATCAACCTTGAGATGGTGCGGACGGCCCGGAGCATCGGCCTCCCTGCCAAGTTCGCGGGGTCGGGCGGCGCAATCGTTGGATGCTACGAGGGCGAGGCGCAGTTCCGGGAGGCCAAGCAGCGCTTTGAGGAGCTCGGCTACAGCTTCACCAGAATCGTCCCCGCCCGTTACGAGGAGATGGATGAGCCGGTATCGCTCAACCGCGTGGCGGCTGAGGTGTAGGCTGACCGGAGTCTTGGCGGGCGCATTGCGAGATACGGAGGTGATGAGGGCGTGAGCGGGACGGCAACTGCGGAGAGCACACGGGCGAGCCAGCACGCGGAAAGCCGAGCGCACCGCGAAGCCGCTGGCGAGGAGCTGTACTTCGTCCCCAGCTCTCGCACCTACGCACGCGTTAAGCGCGTCGCCGACGTGCTGCTCGCACTGATCGCACT
>JBNGDZ010000130.1:0-10232 GCA_049975765.1 Armatimonadota bacterium | reverse complement strand
GCGGACGAGGCGGGGGACGAGGCCGAACCGGCCTCCGCCACGGTCGTCGTTCCCCGCGATCTCCGGAGGTGAGGCGCGCGCCCCACGCTGCCCGGCGCAGGCCTCAGAGCCTAAAGCTGGGATCCGAGCAGGTCGATGGACTGCGCCGACGCGCCCCAGCGGGCCGGTCGTGACTTGGATGTCCGACCGGCCCGGTTGCGTATTCGGGGGCGCCGCGATCGGTCGAGCGGCCCCGTCCGACCCTGAGCCGGCGTCACTGCAGCACGCGGGGCGTGGGGTTCGGGTGGTGCCCCGCCGGGCGGCGGCCCGCGGCCGCCCGATCGGTGTCGCCGAGCTCCTCCCGCGCCTGCTCTGCAACGCGCATCAGGCGCTGCACGACCTCGGGGTGCCGGTCGGCCACGTTGGTGGTCTCCCCCGGGTCGGCCCGCAGGTCGAACAGCAGTGCCTCAGTCGCGCCATCATCATCGCCGTGGAAGGTGCGCCGGTCCTCACGCGGGATGAACAGCTTCCACCGTCCGGAGCGCACTGCGTGAAGCTGCTCCATGTGGTAGTAGAAGAACGCCTCGTAGGGCGAGCCTGCGCCCGCCTCGCCACGCAGTATGGTGGCGATGTCATGGCCGTCGATGGTGCGGTCGGTCGGCGGCTCGGTCCCGGCCAGCCCGGCGAACGTCGGCAGGAAGTCCATAGTCGTACACAGCTCGGAGCACTCTGCGTCCTCCGGAATGGTGCCGGGCCAGCGCATCACGCAGGGCACGCGCATCCCACCCTCCCAGGTGCTGTAGCCCCAGCCGCGCAGGGGTTCGTTGCTGCCGCCGTGGTTTCGGGGCGTGCCATTGTCGGAGAGGAAGATGACCAGGGTGCGCTCGTCGAGGCCCAGCCGCTGGACCGCCCGGATGACCTCGCCCGCCGACCAGTCAAGCTCCTCCACAGTGTCCCCGTAGGCCCAGTTGCCGGAGCGGCCGGAGAAGCGCGGCCCCGGCTCCGGCCAGCGGACGCTGCCGGGCAGCGCCTCCGGGAGGTAGAGGAAGAACGGCCGATCCGCGTTGTCCTCTATGAACCCGACGGCCTCTTCGGTGTAGCGCTCGGTGATCGTGGGCAGGTGAACCGGCGCCTCAATGACCTCCTCGTTGCGCATGAGCGGCAGCGGCGGCCAGTCGAACTCGGGCCTGGGCGTCATATCCTCGCTGTAGGGGATGCCGTAGTAGTAGTCGAAGCCCTGCCGGGTGGGCAGGAAGGGCGGCTGGTCGCCCAGATGCCACTTGCCGATGCAGGCCGTGGCGTAGCCCTGCTCGCCCAGCAGGTCGGCTATCGTGATCTCCTCGGGGTTGAGGCCCTTCGGTGAGATGGGCCGCAGCACGGCACCGCCCGTGTCCGACACGTGCATGTCCACGCGCTGCGCGTAGCAGCCGGTCATCAGGCTCGCGCGAGAGGGCGTGCACACGCCGCTGGTGACGTAGAAGTCGGTGAACCGCATGCCCTCCGCGGCCATCCGGTCCACGTTGGGCGTGCGGTGCACGGGATGGCCGTAGCATCCCAGGTCACCGTAGCCGAGGTTGTCGCAGAAGATGACCACGAAGTTGGGCTGTCGCTCGCTGGCTGTCTCGCTCATCTCTCAGACCCTCCGCGCGCTCGATCCCCCCTGTTACGCACGACGCATGTATGCTCTCTTCGCCGGCCGTTGGCATGCACCTGCGCACGCCGCTGAGGCCCGGGCCCCGCAGGGCTTGAGAACGGCCGGCCCGGCATGGAAGCTGAGGTCCTATCGCTTGCGCTTCAGGCCCCCTCCTCGCTTCGCTTGGAGCGGCCCCTCCATACGCCTCACAGCAGACCGCACGCCGCCGTTGTCCGGCCGTCTACACGGTGCACTCATCGGCAGCACTTGCCCGCTTCGCTTGGAGCTGTACGGAGGGGCGGGCTGCCCAGCCCGCCCGGTCGTTGGCGAGGCCGTGGCCCGGCCGTTCGTCGTGCCGTATGGAGGGGCCGGACCACTGTCCGGCCCGCCGTTGAGGCCGTCGCCCGGCCCAACGACGAACGGCAACAGCCGGCGGCGTGGGAACGCCGCCGCTCCGTACGGCAACGGCACGGGCTCACGAATGCCGTACGGAGGGGCGGGCCTCCGGGAGGCGCAATGCAGCTCAGCCGCCCGGTCGTTGGCGGTGGTCTCCATGCCCCGCGCGACGGCGTCGGGCTGGAAGCCCGACCTACGCGTTGAGGGGGGGCCGTTGCCGTGCGGAGCGGCGGGGCTTCAGACCCGCCGGCCGTTTGCCTCCCACAATACGCACAGCCTCCCAGTAGTGCGGGCAACGGCGGGCCGGACGGTGGTCCGGCCCCTCCACGCGAGCTTGCGCTCGCGTAACGGCACCCCTCGCCGTGCGGAGCGGCGGGGCTTGAGCCCCGCCGGCCGTTTGCCGCACGCGGCTCGGTGTTCACGCTCGATATGCGCGTGCAGGGCGCTCTGCCGCCCGGTGAGTAACCAAGCGCGCGCCGCTACGGGTAGGTGACACTCACCACCAGGTCCCTGCAGCCCTGGCTGGCCAGGCGCGCGCGGACCTCGCTCCAGTAGGCCTCGCCCTCCATGGGGCTGTTCGCGGCGCCGAAGGTGAGTTGGTTGGAGGTACGGCCGCTGCCGGTGAACTGGCCGGTGGCGTCCAGGCGCAGCTCGCCGTCCATGTAGACCCTCAGGTCCTCACCCTCCGTCACGATGCGGTAGGTGTGGAAGTCATCGGTGGTGTCCATGTCATAGCGTATCTCGGAGTTGGTCCACAGCTCGATATGATCCGGCCATAGGGTCAGACGCTCGCTGGCCTCCCCGTTGCTGACGATGAGCAGGCTCGAGCCTGATACCACCCTCGCCCGCGCCTCCACCACCACGGGCTCGTCGGGGTCGGCGCCCCAGTCATAGCGATAGTGCAGGTAGTCGCCCCCCTCGGTCCCGCGGTCGGCGATAAGCAACGCGCCGTCCTCCAGCCGCTCCTCGGTGCGCTCCGAGCCCGGGTCCCGATGCCAGGGGGCCTTCGGCTTCTCGCTGGCGTCCCAGGTTATGCTCCACTCGTCGGCGTCGGGCAGCTCCTCGGCCTCGAGGGCGATCGCCACGTGGTTGCGGCCTCGTTCCAGCCACTGGGCATCGACGGGGTAGTCGATCCAGCCGTCGGCCAGCGTCCCGCCCTCGAGCCAGTGGTCGTTGAGCGCCACGCGCACCTGCTCCGGGCGGGTGGCCCCGGGCATCTCCAGATGCAGCGTCACCGTCGGCTCGGCCCCGGCCGCCATGGCCCGCTCGATGTCCTCGCCCACCATGACGGGGATCGCAAGCGCCTTGCCCGGTGCGATACTGACAGGATGCGACGGCGCCAGGAGCGGCACGTTCCGATACTGGTCGCCGCCAGCCAGCCAGGAGTTGGGGTTGCCGTCCCGGACGGTCACGAAGTAGAGCTTGTCGAGCGTGGCGAGCGTCTCGGGGTCCCCCACCTCCCGGAAGACCGCCGAGTTCGGGTTGAAGAAGTTGAACAGGTGGATGCCGTCGGCCCCCGCCGTCCAGGCGTTCATGGCCCGGCCCCGGTAGCTCTCCACCGAACGCCTGTGAAAGCGCGTCTCGCCCCGCACCCGGGAGTCGCTCAGACACGGGTAGACGGCCACGTCATGGTTGTGTCCCAGTTCCACGCTATACTCCCAGGGGTTGAGACGGAAGTAGCAGGTGGTGATGAGGATGTCCAGCAGGTCCTCCTCGAGCCAGCGCTCGATGTCGAGGCCCATGTCGCGGTTGAAGCCCACGGAGTCGGCCACGCGCACCGCGACCAGGATCGGCCTGCCGCGCTCTCTGCCGACCTCCTCGGTCATGGTGCGGACTCGCTGGAGGAGATCGGTCATCATGTCCCGCTGCTCCTGGGTCGCCGTGCCGCCGTTGGCGACGGAGCTGAAGTAGCACAGGTGGCGGAAGAAGTCGAGCTCCACGCCGTCCACATCGTAGTTGTTGCAGACCTCCTCGATGAAGCCGAAGGCCAGGTCGCGGATCTCCGGCCGCGCGTAGTCCACCGAGCTCCATCGTCCGTAAGGCGTACGATCCTGCCAGTTACCCACCAGCCACTCCGGATGCTCCTCCTTCAGCGGCGGGTAGAGCAGATACGGCCTGTCGGGCCTGTAGGCGTTGTCGTGGGTGTCGTTCATGCGCATCGAGAAGAAGACTTCCATGTCGTTGGCGTGGCCGAACTCCACCACGCTGTGCAGGCAGTCGCTGCCCTGGTCGATCAGGTCCTGCGCGATATTGCGCTTGTCGGGGTGAACGCCGTAGTCGCCGGGCTGGCGCGTCAGCACCGTGCCGACCTCGGTCTGATGGGTGAAGAAGCTGAAGCCCGAGCTGGTGGGGCAGAACGCGATGGCCCCCACGTGCGTTCCCGCCAGCGCCGTCGTGCGCTGATCGAGGAAGTTCTCGACGGTGACCTCCAGGTCGCCGGGGAAGTAGAGCACGTCGCAGCCGTCGTTATTGGCGATGATCCCGCGCGGGCTGTGCGCCATCTCGCGGCGCATCTCCCGCAGCTCATCGAGCGAGAGCTCGCCCTCGTCGGCGGCTTGCTGCGCCGAGAGTGCGCTCACCATGAGAAGCGAAGCTGCCGCCGCGAGCAGCAGACGGGACGCGGTTTCCGTCGTGAAGCAGCTCATACTGCCATCCTCCTGTCGGTGGGCTTTGCCGGCGGGTCTATTGGCCTTCCCGTTCCTGTGGACCTCCCCGCACCGCGGCCAGTGCACAACCGATGCCGGCACACCATGCCGACGACAGTGGGGCGGTGACCCGCGCCTGGTTGGAATCGAAGTTTAATCCTCTCAGAATCGGCAGCTCACAGGAACTCAGACGTGCATGGCGAAACACTGCGCCCGGCGAGCACCCGAGCAGGCCGGAAGCGGTCCGGCCCCGTTCTGGCAACTCCCACACCAAGGCCGAATCAGGAGGATCATCATGGCGGACCCACTGCGGATCGTAGTCGTGGGCGGGGTAGCGGCCGGCCCGAAGGCCGCGGCGCGAGCCCGCCGGCTGGCGCCCGATGCCGAGATCACCATCGTGGAGAAGGAGGAGGTGCTCTCCTACGCGGGCTGCGGACTGCCCTACTACATCTCCGGGATGGTTGAGGACCGCAGGGAGCTGATGGCGACGCCCATCGGCGTCCTGCGCGACCCTGAGTTCTTCGCCAAGGTGAAGAACATCAATGTCCTCAACAAGACCGAGGCGCTGGACATCGACCGCGAGGCCCAGGAGCTGGAGGTGCGAGACCTTACCGATGGCAGCACCCGGCACCTGCCCTATGACAGGCTCATCATCGCCACCGGAACTGAGCCCGTGGAACTACCCATCCCCGGAAGCGACCTCGAGAACGTGCTGCAGCTCAAGCGGGTGGAGGACGCGGATCGCTTCCGTGGAGTGATGGAGAACGAGGAGTGCCCCTTTGTGGTGATCATCGGCGGCGGCCTCATCGGCATGGAGATGACAGAGGCCGTGACCGAGTGCGGCAGCGCGGTCACGATCGTCGAGATGCTGCCTCACGTCCTGCCCATGCTGGACGCCGACATAGCCGCCCTGGTGGAGAAGCATATGCGAGAGGTGGGCGTGACGGTCCTTACCTCCGCCCGGGTGGAGCGCATCGAAGGCGATGACAATGGCAAGGTCGCCAAGGTGGTCACGACCGGCGGCGAGGCCCCGGCGCAGTTGGTGCTCGAGAGCGTCGGCGTTCGCCCCAATGTGGAGCTGGCGCGGAGGGCAGGGCTGCTGATCGGGCCATCGGGGGGCATCCATGTCAACGAGTACATGCAGAGCTCCGACCCGAACATCTATGCCGCCGGCGACTGTGCTGAGAAGTCGTGCTTCACCCGCGGCACGCCCTGCTTCTTGCCACTGGGCTCGGTGGCGAACAAGGAGGGCCGCGTGGCGGGCTCGAACGCCGTGGGCCATGTCGAGCGCTTCCCTGGCGTCGCGGGTAGCACGGCCCTCAAGATCTTCGACTACAACGTCGGGCGCGCCGGGCTGTCGGTCGAGCAGGCCGAGGAGCTGGGCATACCGGTGACCTCGGCCACGGTGGCCGCCCCTGACAGGCCGCACTACTACCCAGGTGCCAAGCCGGTCATTCTCAAGCTGGTGGCCGAGAGGGCCACGCGGCGGCTGGTCGGCATCCAGGGAGTCGGCGAGGGCGAGGTCATCAAGCGCATCGACGTGGCCGTGACCGCCATGACAGCGGGTATGACGGTCGATGAGGTCGCGAACCTGGACCTGGCGTACGCCCCTCCCTATTCGGAGGCCATGGACATTCTGATCCATGGCGCCAACGCGCTTCGCAACAAGCTCGACGGCTTGCTGGAGGGCATCACCTCGGTGCAGCTGCACGAGCGGCTCCAGGCGGGGGAGGATCTCATGCTGCTCGACGTCCGCACGCCGCCGGAGCTGGAGGCGGGCAGCATCCCCGGCAGCACGCTGATCCCGCTGGGGGAGCTGCGCGAGCGGGCGGCGGAGGTCCCTGATGACAGGAGCGTCGTCATCTACTGCAAGACCAGCCTGCGGGCCTGGGAGGCCTGCAGGATCCTGGCCGCCAACGGCTATGGCAACCTGGCGATCCTGGACGGTGGCTACATGGCCTGGCCGTACTGAGGCCGAGCGCGCCGCACGTCCGTCGCCATCCGGGGGCGGCCTTCCGGCCTCCCAGGAGCGCGAACGCGAAGCGGGCGCTGCCCCGCACCGCACGGTGGCGGGAGGCGGACAGGCGCTGGCCCACAGGAAGCACGGAGGTGGGTGACGAGAACATGGCCACAGTCCTCGCGGTGCTCACAAGCAGGCGTCGGAGCGGCTTCACGTCGCAGCTTTTGGAGGACGCGGTCGCAGGCGCCGGAGCCGTCGGCGGCGTGAACGTGGACCGGGTTCACACGCACGACTTCAGCTTCGGACCGTGCACAAGCTGTTTCGCGTGCGTCCGGGAGCCTGACAGCGCGTGCATCCTGGACGATGATATGGGTCGGAGGGGCGGCGGGGCGCTGTACCGCCGCATCGCCCATGCCAACGGACTGCTCGTCGCCGACCCGGTACACAACTGGAGCCCGTCGGCCTCGGCACGCCTGCTGGTCGAGAGATGCTACCCCTTCCTGTGGAGTGGCACGCTGAAGGGAATGCCCGCCGCGACAGTCTCCTGTGCCAGCAATCAGGGGATGCACCGCCTGGCGCGCCGGGAGCTGTGCAAGTGGCTGTTCGGGCTGCGCACTCGATATATCGGCGGGATTGCCGCACATGTGGCCCGGTTCGACCGAGCGCGGCAGCAGGCTCGGGAGCTGGGCGCCGCCCTCGGTCGGGCGGCTCTGGCCGACGAGCGGGAGGGGCGCGACGCCTGGGATGACCCGGACTGCTTCGAGTACTATGTGCGTCACGCCCCCTGGGATGCTCTCGACTGCTACCTCGACAACCTGACCGACGGCACGCTCGATCCCGGTGCATCGATCATGCTCGAGTCTCTTGACCGGGAGACCTTTCAGAGCCCCCGAGCCCGCGAGCTCCTCGAGCGGGCTCAGGAGGGGCTCGTGCGCACGCTGCAGCTCTACGAGGATGGCGACCGCGTCGGCGCGGCCCGATCGCTGGCGGAGGCCAGCGCCTACTGGACCCACGCCACGTGGCTGGAGCTTCTGCAGGAGGAGGTCATCGGCACCGGCCAGCCCGAGGCCTACAGGGCGCTTCCGCGAAGCGCAGACGGCACGGAGCAGTGAGGCTGCGGCTGCCAAGCAGCATGTACGTCATCCGCGTTATCGCGGCAGCTCCCACAGGGGAGCAGTCTAATGCCCTGGCCACGATGGATCTGCGGTTACAGGTGGCACTTTCTCGTGAATCTACCGCGGCGATGAAGGGAATGCCACGTTGATGGAGAAGGAACGGCCCAGTGGCGATCGGCCACCGGCGCCGAAGTGGGGCCGGGGGACATGGACGTACTGCGAATGCAGAGGAGGCTGATGCGTATGACGCGGCCCAGCATGTATGTGTGCTGCGCACTCCTGCTGGTAACGGCGGGATGTGCGGTGGCGCAGTCGGGCACGCCCAATTGGGCATCCGCGCATCCGTGGCAAGGCGAGAGTATCCAGGCCGCCGGCGAGGTGCGGGTGTGGGAGGGGGACGGCAATGAGACGGTCAGCGTGGGGGTGCGCGGCGCCATGGGCGAGAATGCCGAGGCGTGCGTGCAGTACTTCACGCTGGACACGGAGGGGGACGACCCCATCAACGCCTCCCTCCGGCGCTCGAAGCTGGGGATGCTGGCGTTCAGCTTCACGTGGCCGGTGACGGAGGGCGGCTCCGCGGTCTCGGTGCAGCCGGGGTTCGAGTTTATCACCGCCGGGATGCGGGGCACCAGCGCGGTGACCGGCCAGAGCGCGGTATCTGACGACGTGGTCTGGACGCTGGCGGTGCCCGTGGAGCTGATGTTGGGTGGGGACACGCGGGTCATCGTGGGACCCAAGGCTGCCTGCTATGGCAGCAGGGCCCGGACCACCTTCGAGACCTCGATCGACAGCTTCGGCACCATCGTGGCAGTCGGGGGCGGTGTCATCCACGACCTCGGCGCCCTGGAGCTGTTCGGCGATGCGGCCACCATGCTGGAGGGCAACAACACCATCAACGAGACGACCAACCTTGTGGATGACGACTTCGTGTGGTCCGCGGGGGCGCGATGGCGGGCTGGCGGGCCCGACGATTGGATGGTGGACCTGTTCGCCACCAATGCGGCGGGACCGACGACGGCGACGTCGCTGCTTGCTGCTCCGGACCAATCTGTAGGCGTGGGGCTTCGGGTCGGCAGGGCGTTTTAGCCCGCGCAGAGCACAGCGAAAGGAGACGATGAGGCCATGCAACATGTTCTGAGAGCAAGCATCGGCGGGGTCGTTGTCGTGTGTCTTGTCGCTGCCATGCTGATGATGGGCTGCGACGGCGCGTATGCCCCCACTGTCCCGTCCCCCAACGAGGGTGGGGAGCCGACCGCCGTCTCCCTGTCGCCCTCGGAGGCGCAGGTCGTGCTCAGCGGCGAGACGGTGCAGTTTACGGCCACCCTGAGTCTGCCGGGCGACCGCACCGAGGACGCCACGGAGGAGTCTGAGTGGTCGTGGACCGGCCCCGCAGCGGTTGGGAGCATCAGCCAGCAGGGGCTGTTCACCGCCGGCGAGGAGTGCGGCGAGGGGACGATCACCGTCCGCTACGCCATCGAGGATGGCGAGGATGGCGGGGTGCTCGAGGACACGGTGGCGGTGCGCGTTAGGGTCATCACCGGGCTGGAGGTCACTCCCGCCGCGGCCCTGGAGCTGTGTGCCGGAGGGACGCAGCAGTTCCAGGCCACGCTGATCTACTGTGATGGGGACGAGACTGAGAACGTCACCGAGCAGGCCGAGTGGTCCTGGACCGGCGCGACCGGCACGGGCGGCGTGGACGCCTCCGGGCTGTTCACGGCCGGCCAGACGGAGGGCACCGGCGTGGTGCGGGCATCCTACGCCGGCCAGACCGCCAGCTCCGGGACGATCACCACGATCAACAGCGGTGACGTGCCGATCACCATCAGCCAGTCCGGAGGAGGGTGCAAGTGAGATGATACGGAGAGCAACGCAACTGACCATGTTGACGGTCGTGGCAGTGGCGGTGCCGCTTCTCCTGGCAGGCTGTGGGGGAGGCGGTCCCGCCGACAACCCGGCCGCACCGGGGGCCGACGCCGGCTCAGTGACCCTCAGCGTGACCTGGCCGGCGCCGGCTGAGGGGATGCAGCCGCAACTGATCCCCCAGCTCAGCCAGCGCATCGACGTGACCATCACCGATGTGGCCGGCGAGCAGGTGCTGGTGGAGGACACCATCCAGCGGCCGGAGACCGAGCCCTGGACGGTACAGAAGACCTATGAGGGCGTCCCCACCTCCGATGACGCTTTGCTGAGCGCCGTGGCCTATCCGGCGCGGGAGCCGACGGTGGCGCAGGCGGGGGACGAGGAGGTGGCCCAAGCGAGGGGCTCCATGCACATCGTGATTCCCTGCGCCGGGGTGGCCTATCCGCTGGAGGGGGAGGCCGGTGACCCCATCGAGCTGGTGCTGGCGTCCACGGTCGTGGAGGTGCGCGTGCGGCCCGACCCAGCCACGGTCGCTGTCGGGATGACGCAGCAGATGACCGCCACCGCCCGCAACGCCGATGGACAGGTGGTGTTGGTGCCGGGCTTCGACTGGTCAGTCAGCAACGAGAACGCGACGGTGGATG
>JBNGDZ010000129.1:0-10314 GCA_049975765.1 Armatimonadota bacterium | reverse complement strand
TGCAGCCGGCCGTGGTCGTCGAACTGGTAGGCCGTCGCCAGCGTTCCCTGCTCGCCGGGCGCGTTGAGGACCGGTCCATCGCTGGAGGCGAAAAGCGCGCCCGCGGGCCCCGAGATCGGCTCGAAGGGGCCATCCTCCACCACCTGCAGCTCCCACGGAGTGTCCTGCAACTCGTTGAGCCGGTCCACGGCCGTCTCCAGGTCCTCCGTCAGCACGTAGACCGCGCACCGCCACGGCTCCAGCGTCAGCTCATGCTCGCCTGCGGCAGGGCCGAGGGTATCGGGCCGCTGCGGCCACAGACGCGCCATCTGCGCGCCCTCGGCCAGCTCCAGTCGCTGCGGTCTGACCGTCAACGCCACGGTGCGCTCATCGCCGGTGATGTTGACCAGGACGATGCCGATGTCCCCGAAGCGCTCCCATGCGGAGCCCAGCACCGCGGGCCCGGTCCAGATCTTGCTGCGGCCGCGCACGTCGAAACGCACCGTGTGGGCGTCAGCGGCCATCTCCAGCCCGCACCGGCCCTCAGGCGCGTGCTGCGGGCGGGTCGCCAGCCGCAGCATCCGCCCGCCGGTCAGGAAGGGCTGGCCTGCAACCCAGAAGGCGCGGGTGTAGTCCCGGAACGTCTCGGCGGTGGTGTCGCCGGGCTCCGGCAGAGGCGCCTCGAGGACGGAGTGCAGAGGCTGGCTGCCCCACACCACCTGGCGGCCATAAAGCAGCGCGAACTGCTCCGGCTCCATATCCATGTGCGCGTCAGAGCCGAAGTTGACGGTGTAGGGGTGGTAGACCGCCGTCAGCACCGGCCAGACCTGCTCGCCGCCGGGGGTGTGGCTGCGCGTGAGGTCGAGCGTCAGGTAACCATCCATGACGTCGATGAGGTGCTCGCCGATCTCCTCGGTGAAGAAGCACGCGTCGGGGTCCAGGCGACGGATGTGCGCCCGCAAGTCGTGCATCAGTCTCCGGGCGCCCTGCCCCCAGTAGCTGCCGCCGTGGATACTGTGCCCGTGCTCGGGGTCGTAGCACAGCTTCGGAGCTCCCGCGGCCAGCACGTCCAGATAGACCCCGCTCATCCCGTGCTCCCAGATGAGCTTCTCGCAGATATGTCGCATCTTGGCCTGCCACTGCTCTGTGGAGAGGCACATCCAGGCGAAGACGTTGTTGCCGATGGTCCAGGGCCTGATCTCCCCCGCCTCGCTCTCCACCGCGCCAAGCCGTCCATCCTCCAGGATCCACGACTGCGTGTCGGTGTCCCAGATGGTGGAGAGCACGTAGGGCATCGGCTCGACGCCTAACTCGCGGGCCGCCCGCACGCCCTCAAGGACGTAGGGGTCGGGTGGGAGATGCTCCGGGTCATTGTCGTTGAAGGCCGCAATGTTGTAGCGATACCAGTGCGAGGCCATGGGGACCTGCAGCCACTTGCGGTAGGCCGCCCACTCCGGGAGGATCTTGGCGGGCTCGTGGTAGAACTTGGCCCAGAAGCCGATGTCCCGGAACCACGGCGGCGTCCACCGCACCAGCTCCTCACTGCCCGCCTCCGGCGTCTCCTCCGGCCACTGGTCCATGGGGCCACGCTGCGCCCACTGCTGCTGCATCGCCCACTCGCGGTAGAGGCCGGCGGCCTCGTGCAGATCGCCGGTGAAGACCGCCGTGACGGCCTCGTAGGGCATCGCGTAGCTTACCTCGACCGGCCCGGTGATCTCCGGCATGGGCCAGTCCGGCAGCGGTGGGATGTTCTCGATATGCCAGGAGAGCTGCTCGCCCGCGCCGGTGGGGTCCCAGCCGAAGCGCTTCACGTGCAGCTCCCCGTCCTCGGCGGCCCAGTAGAGGCCGCAGGCGTCGCTGCGGTCCGGCGCCCATCCGGTCTCGGCGTCCCGGCCCTCCTCAGTGGTCAGCTCCGGTTCGCGCTCGTCCTCGGTGCCCCAGTAGGCGAACCACTGCATCGAGGCCGGCTCGGGGTACGTGAGGGAGGCGGCGCGCCCGAGCTGCATGGGGCTGCGCACCAGACGCCCCCAGTACCAGGGCAGCGACATCTGGCAGTCCGGGAAGTCCCGGAGGCCAAAGACGCGTGGGAAGTCCACCTGCCACAGCCAGCCGGTGGTCTCTCCGGTGACCTCGATGCGCCAGAATGCCTTGCGCGAGCCCTGCGGGAGCCGGATGGTCGCGGTGACCGTCAGGTCGCCGGGCACCTGTTCGCTGGCGACGCCGGTCCAGGTGATGGTCAGCGTGTCATCGTGCAGCGAGTGCGTGGCATCCCGTGCGTCGGCCGCGGTGAGGGGCTGATTGATGCCGGTGCCGCGCACCAGCACCCGCCAGGGCGAGCGATCCTGCGCCGCGCCCTCCGGCCGGGGCTGGATGAGGTCCGTCTCGTGCGCGACGTTGACGAGCCCCGACAGCGCGTAGCCGTCCTCGGGCGCGAAGCGCAGGACCGCATGCTCGTTCGCAAGCTCCACGGTCTGGGCCGCCGCGCTTCCGGCCGCCAGGATGAACGCACAGAGCATGGGGAAGGCGTTGCGTGTGGTCACTGTCATCCCTCTCGTCTCCGTCGCGCGTGGTGGTGTGGGCAGCATCCCCATTCATGTGCTTGTCTTGTGTGTTGACGCCGCCTGCGCCCGTGAAGGGGAGGCCTTGAGACCGAAGGTCTCCGGGCGACTGCGGAGCAGTCGCGCGAAGTCGGCCCGCGGGCTATGGGCGCAGCCGGGCCGGCTTCGGCACCAGCAGGCGGCGCTGGCGCCTCAGGACGGCCCCTCCGCACAACACGCGACTCAGCTGCGGGCGCGGGCATGGTCATCAGCGTCAACCGTGCCGTTGGCCGCCTTAAGCTCGCGGCTTGCGGCTTGTGGCTGACCGCCGATAGCTGACTGCTGACGTTTTCGGCGCGCAGCCCGGTGCTCCCTTCCACGGCATTCGCGCAGCGGGCGGGAGGGTGGCAGCGTACATGCAGAGAGCCCGGGAGCGGCCCCGGGCTCCCTACCATGTAACTCGGGTGCTCAGAACGGCGGCGGGGGCGGATAGCCGCCCGCCTGGACCGCCAGAACTGGCTCGGAGAGCGTCGTCGTGGTCAGGGGGTCGCTTAGCGTCACCTGCAGTCCGAGCCCGGCCACCTCCCAGCCGCCTCCCAGTTGGACCTGATACTGCCCCGGGCTGCTGATGTGGACGCTGAAGGACCCGTCGGTTTCGGTGGTGCCCGTACTCCCGCCGATGGTCACGGGAACGCCGCCGATGGGATCGCCGGTGGAGACCGACAGAACCGTGCCCTCGACCGTGGTGCCGCCGAACTCAACGGCGATCTGCCGAACGGCGCGCCCTCCGTTGGCGTCAGTGACTGTAACCTCGATGATGGCACTCCCCTCCGACGCCGGCGCGGCAAAGGTCACGGTGGCGCCGCTGCCCTGAATGCTTCCTCGGCTGGCCTTCCAGGCGTAGCTGAGCGCATCGCCGTCATCGTCCGTGGCCTCGACCGTGACGCTCGTGTTGCCGCCCGGCCACAGCGCTGTGGCGTCGGATGAGAGAGACGTGATGCGGGGGCCCTCATTGCCCTGAGGCGGAGACGGGCCACCCTCACCGCCGCCGGCGCCGCCTCCCCCTCCACACCCTGCGAGCAAGGCGGTGAGTGCTGCGATGAGTGCGAGCGGCGTGCTGTATTTCATGACTGCGGTCACTGCCTTCCAGGAGAGCCGTGAGCGTCTCTATCGAGAGTTTCGACCGCCTGGACCTGAGTTCCTCCTCCGCCCTGGCGATCGGCGAGGCCGCGTGATCCGCAATCGCGGCCGGGGCCCATCCGGGAACAATGCGCTGCCTGGACCGTCTAACCCCCAAACGCCAGCCATTTTACGGGAGTGACGTCATGATTCCGCGCACATCATCGAAGCTCGCCGTTGGACTGTCGATCGCTGCCATCGCGACGCTGGTCGGCTGTGGTGGTGGCGGGGGCACCGACGGCGGAGGAACCGCCAACCGGGATCCGGTCATCAACTCCGTAAGCGCCCTCGCCAGCGCCATCTGGCCCAGTGAGACGACCACCATCACCTGCGATGCCAGCGATCCCGACGGCGACGGGCTGACCTATACCTGGACCGCCACGCACGGGAACATCCAGCGCAACGGCAAGAGCGTGACCTACGACGCGCCTGAGTCCGGTGGCACCCCCACCATCGAGGTGACCGTGACCGACGGGAACGGCGGTCGGGCAGTGCAGGAGCTGACCCTCACCGTAGGCGCCACGGTTTGTGGAGTCGTCATCGATGTCGAGAGCAAGGACCCCGTCGAGGGAGCCACAGTGAGCGTCGGGGGAGTCAGCGGCCCCACTGACGCGAGCGGCGAGTTCAGCATTGTTGGCGTGGGCAAGGGGCTCCATCCGGTGAGCCTCAGCGGAACCTGGGCGGTCGCAGGCGAGACGGTGAATGCCAACGTCCGCTCGCCAGGGGAGACGGTTCAACTCCCGAGCCCGGTGCAGGCCATTGATATCGGAGGCGGCCCCCCGGCGCCGCCTTTCTGACGCGCCCTCCCGCGCAGATGGAAGCACTCCGACGAATGTGATTCAGGTCAGCCGGGGCTCGTGCCCGAGCTGGATGCGCCGTCGATGTACAGCCATGGAGAGAAGGGAGCTCAGTCCTCGCCCGCGCCCTTCTCGATATTGCAGAAAGCCTGCAGCGAGCCAAGCGGACAGCTATCGCCGCCGGCGAGGGGGCATGAGGCCGCGTTCTCGCACGTGCATCCGCCCCTGCGTACACGGCTGACGACGGTTCGTGCCAGCCATACCACTGCAGCCACCACGATCAGTGCCACGATCACGTCCTGACCCATGTCTCGCCACCTCCTATCCAAATCCCAGCGCCCGCCCCCCCTGGTACACCAGGAAGCTCATCACCCAGGCCAGAGCAGTCGTGTAGGCGACCGCGAAGGCGACCCACTTCCAGGAGCCGGCCTCGCGCCACAGCACCGCCACCGACGCCACGCACGGGATGTAGAGCAGCACGAAGACCATCAATGCGTAGGCCACAAGAGGCGTCATGGTCGAGTCTCGCTGCAGCGCCTCTGCCAGCTTGCCTGTCGCTGCCGCCTCCTCCTCGATGGAATAGGTGGTCGCAAGGGTCGAGACGACCACCTCCTTGGCGGCCAGCCCGGCCACAAGGCTGATCCCGATCTTCCAGTCGAAGCCCAGCGGGCGCAGCACCGGCTCGATAGTACGCCCGATGCGGCCGGCGGCGGTGTAGGCAATGGGTGGCAGTCCGCCGAGGTCGGCGCCCGGCGGGGGCTTGGGGTAGGTCAGCAGGGCCCACATGATGACCGACGCCGCCAGAATGACGGTCCCGGCCTTGCGGATATAACACCACGCGCGCTCCCACACGTGCAGCAGCGTACCCTTGAGCGTCGGCATCCGATAGGGCGGCAGCTCCATCACGAAGGGCGTCAGTGGCCCCTTGAGGACGGTGACGCGGAAGAGCTTCGCCATCGCTACGGCCATCACTACGCCGAGCAGGTAGATGGAGAAGATGACCTTCCCGGCCATGTGCGGACGGAAAAACGCACCCGCCAGCAGCACGTAGATCACCAGCCGTGCCCCGCAGCTCATCAGCGGCGCCACGAGCATGGTGGTTAGGCGATCCCGGCGGCTCTCCAGAGTGCGCGTTGCCATGATCGCAGGCACCGTGCAGCCGAAGCCGATGAGCATGGGGATGAAGCTCTTGCCGTGCAGGCCGATGTGGTGCATGAGCTTGTCCACCACGAAGGCGGCCCGCGACATGTAGCCGCTGTCCTCCAGCAGGGAGATGCCCAGGAACAGCAGGACGATGGGGGGGACGAAGACGAGCACGCCGCCCACGCCGCCGATGATGCCGTCCACGATCAGCGACTCCAGGACGCCGTCGGGCAGCAGCGCGGCGGCCTGAAGGCCGAGCCACCCGAAGAAGGTCTCCAGCCACTGCATCGGCGGGGCCCCCAGTCGGAAGACCATCTCGAACAGGCCCCACATCAGTATGAGCAGTATCGGGATCCCCGCCACGCGGTTGGTGACCACGTTGTCGATGGCCTCCGACCAGTCCACGGCGGTACGACCGGTGCTGGTGACGGCCCGAGCGCAGGCGCCGTTGATGAAGCCATAGCACCGGTCGGCGAGCGCCAGCTCTGCGTCGTCTCCGATGACAGACTCGAGGTGCGCGCGCACGCTCGTAACGCGCTCCAGCAGCTCCGGGCCGTCCGGCAGCTGACTCTCTACGAGCGAGGAGACCTCCTCATCGTCCTCCAGGAGCTTGATGGCCACCCAGCGAGATGGCAGGGGAGCCAGCCCGCCATTCCTCTCCAGCAGCTCAGTTACCTCACGCACATGCTCCTCCAGCTCCCGCCCGTAGTGGATGTGACGTGTCGGCCGGCGCCCCTTCCGAGCCGTCTCGATGGCCACCTGTAGCAGCTCTTCGGTCCCCTCCTCTCTGGTGGCGACGGTGGGAACCACCGGCACGCCCATCAGCTCCGAGAGGAGTTCCGCGTCGATCTCCCGGCCCATAGACCGCGCCACGTCGACCATGTTCAGGGCCACGACCACCGGCACATCAAGCTCAATGAGCTGAGTGGTGAGATAGAGGTTACGCTCAAGGTTGGAGCCATCGACGATGTGGACGACGACGTCGGGCCGATCCTCGATGATGAAGTTGCGGGCCACGACCTCCTCGAGGGAGTACGCGGTGAGGGAGTAGGTCCCTGGCAGGTCCACCACGTGGACCGTGGCGTCACCGACCAAGCGCAGGCCCTCCTTCTTCTCCACGGTGACGCCGGGATAGTTGCCGACGTGCTGGCGGGCGCCTGTGATGGCGTTGAAGACCGTCGTCTTACCGGAGTTGGGGTTGCCGGCCAGCGCGACAGTCAGGTCGGCGCCGTCGAACTCGGTGGGGGGTTCGTTCCTGATGGTGGTCAGACTCACAACGGCCGCTCCTCCGAGGGCGAAGCCGCCCGCTATTGCCTCACCGGGGCCTGACGAGAACGCGGCGGGCTATGCCCGGGGCGAGGCCGAGCCTCGTCCCGCCCACGCGTACGATCATGGGGCCTCCGCCGTCGCTGAGCACCTGGATCCGCGCCCCCGGCACCAGGCCCATATCGGTGAGGCGCCGCACCGGGCCACGGCCGCCGCAGAGGCGCACGATCTCGCCCTGCTGGCCCGCAGACATCATGGGCAGGGGCAGCACCGGACCGGATGGTGGCAGTTCAAAGCGGCTCGACAGCAATCTGGGCCGCCTCCCGCTTGCGCAATGACAGATGGTAGCCGCGCACCTCGATCTCGATGGGGTCCCCCAGCGGAGCCAGCCGCTCGACCTCGACCTCCGCCCCGGGCGTGAGGCCCATATCCATGATGCGGCGCCGAATCCCGGCCTGGCCCGACAGCCGCAGGACCCGCGCTCGGTCGCCTGGACAGAGACGGTCGAGTGTGGTCTCCGTGTCGCTGCGTCGCCGTGAGAAGGGATGTTGCTCCGGCAGGTCGATGGCGGCGATGCACGTGGCGCAGTCGTTGTGGCAGGGAACGTCCTTCCACCGTCCGGCCAGGTGTTCCAGCCACTGCTCGCCCCCGCGCGGGCAGCGCTCAATGAAGTCCAGCAGCGCCAGCAGTCGCCGTAGCGTCTCAGCGCTCAGCGCGTGCTCCAGGCCACACGCCTCCGCTTCCGCCTGCTTCTCGTCAAGGTCGAGAATGTCGCGCAGAAACGCCACGAGGGCGTAATGCCGCCGGGACAGGAACTCCGCAGTACTGCGGCCCTCGTCGGTCAGCGAGACTGCGCCGTAGCGCTTATGCGTAACGAGGCCGCGCTCCTTGAGCGCCTGGATCGCGGCACTGACGGAGGGCATCTTCACGCCCAGATGCTCCGCAATGTCCTTGATGCGAACGGCGTCCTGACGCCTGAGGAGGTAGAATATACCCTCCAGATAGTCCTCAAGCGATTCGGTCAGCTCGGCGACCTCAGCCATGGTGACCTCCGGTCGGTCCTTCAACGACAGCTCCGTGGACGAAGTTAGCATAGCCTAACTTTCCTGTCAAGGGGTCGGGCCAATTCATTCGCCTGCAGCCCAGCCGGTGCGAGCCCCGCTACGCGCTCACCGCCTCGTAGTGGCGTGCGCAAGGCTGGGCAGCGCGCTCAGCCCTGGGCGCCACCGGCGAGTGTGCAGGGTCGGCGGTCTGGTGTCGGCGGCCGGTATGTCACAGCGATTCGCCGAAGCCGGGCCTTGACAGATGCCATGAGTCTGGTATAATCCGGGCGGTTAGCACTCTCAGCAACAGAGTGCTAATCCGCTTCACGGGCCGCGGGACGGCCCGGAGCAGAGCGTTTTAGGAGCGTGTCGGAATCCGCGCACGGACCGATCTGTCAGTAAGGTGGTGTCTGTCGAATGTTGAAGCCGCTTGGAGAACGGGTGCTCCTCAAGCCCCTGGAGGCGGAAGAGAAGAGTGCTGGCGGCATTATCCTGCCTGAGGCCGCCCAGGAGCGGCCCCGGGAGGGGAAGGTTGTCGCCACAGGCCCCGGTGAGATCGATGCGGACGGTGAGCCGATGGGTCTGAGCGTCGAGGAGGGCGACATCGTGATCTACGCCTCCTTCGGCGGGACGGAGGTCCAGATCGACGGTGAGGACTACCTCATCGTGAACGAGGAAGACATCCTGGCGGTGCGGGAGTAGCTCCGGCAGGCGAGTATTCCCTGAGGAGGGATTGATGTGGCAAAGAAGCTTGCCTTCAACGAGGAGGCGCGGCGCGCGCTGGAGCGCGGCGTGAACAAGGTCGCAGATGCGGTGCGGGTCACACTCGGCCCCAAGGGCCGGAACGTTGTCCTGGAGAAGAAGTGGGGCGCGCCCACCATCACCAAGGACGGCGTGACGGTGACCAAGGAGGTGGAGCTGGAGGACGAGTACGAGAACATGGGGGCGCAGTTGTGCAAGGAGGTCGCCTCCAAGACCAACGACGACACCGGTGACGGCACGACCACGGCGACGGTGCTGGCCCAGGCGATCGTGAAGGCCGGCCTCAAGAACGTGGCCGCCGGCGCGAATCCCATGATGATCAAGAAGGGGATCGAGGAGGCCGTGGTGGATGTCGTGAAGGCCATCCGCGACAACGCCATCCCGGTGGAGGGCCGGGACGAGATCGCGCACGTGGCGGGCATCGCCGGAAACGATCCACAGATCGGTGAGATCATCGCCGATGCCATGGAGAAGGTCGGCAAGGACGGCGTGATCACCGTCGAGGAGTCCAAGGTCGGCACGACAGAGGTCGAGGTCGTGGAGGGGATGCAGTTCGACAAGGGCTATATCTCCCCGTACTTCGCCCGTGAGGGCACCGAGGCCGTCCTCGAGGACGCCTACATCCTGCTGTATGAGGAGAAGATCTCGGCGGCGGCGGACATCGTCCCGGTCATGGAGAAGGTGGCCTCGGCCGGCAAGCCACTGCTGGTGATCGCCGAGAACGTGGAGGCCGAGGCGCTGGCCACGCTGGTGGTCAACAACATGCGGGGCACGGTGGACTGCTGCGCCGTGAAGGCTCCCGGCTTCGGCGACCGGCGGAAGCGGAACCTGGAGGACATCGCCATCCTCACCGGAGGCCGCTTCATCAGCGAGGACCTGGGCATCAAGCTCGACAGCGTGCAGCTTGAGGATCTGGGTCAGGCCGAGCGGGTGGTTATCACCAAGGATGATACCACTATTATCAAGGGCGCGGGCACGCAGGAGGACATCGACGCCCGTGTGGCCCAGATCCGGCGCGAGATCGGCGAGACGGACTCCGACTACGACCGCGAGAAGCTCGAGGAGCGGCTGGCCAAGCTGGCCGGCGGCGTCGCTGTCATCAAGGTCGGCGCGGCCACCGAGACGGAGCTGAAGGAGCTGCAGCATCGCTTCGAGGACGCTCTGGAGTCGGCCCGCTCGGCGATCGAGGAGGGCGTGGTGCCGGGCGGCGGCGTCATGCTGGCGCGGGCCAGCAAGATGCTGGGCAAGGCCCGCGATCGCGTGCGCGGCGAGGCCAAAGTGGGCGTGGAGATCGTCCAGCGCGCTCTGGTGGAGCCGCTGCGCCAGATCGCGGCCAACGCCGGCTACGAGGGCTCGGTTGTGGCGGACAAGGTCCTCAGCGACGACAACTTCCACTTCGGGTTCAACGCTCTGACGGAGGAGTACGCGGATCTCGTCGAGGATGGCGTCATCGACCCGGCCAAGGTCGTGCGCGCCGAGATCGAGAACGCCGCCTCCATCGGCGCCCTGCTGCTGACCACCGAGGCGCTGGTCGCCGAGATCCCGCAGCCCGAGCCGCCCATGCCCCCCGGCGGCGGCGACATGGGCATGATGTAGCGCGGGCCTCGA
>JBNGDZ010000128.1:0-10346 GCA_049975765.1 Armatimonadota bacterium | reverse complement strand
GCCTGCGGCTGCGAGCGTGTCATCTGTCGCGTAGGTCGGGCTTCCAGCCCGACAGCAGCCGGGGGGAGGCGTAGCGTCGCCCCCCCCCAAACGGCTGGGCAACGACGCTGCGGAGGACAGCCATGCGCAGAGGTGCCTCGATGGGCGGGAGCATGACGGGCAAAGAGCGGGTAATGGCGACCTTCGAGGGGCGCCCCGCCGACAGGGTGCCCATCTACTGCGCCGGCCTGTCGGGCCGCATCGCCTCGCACGTGCTCGGCCGGGAGGCCTTCGTCGGCCACGGGATGCAGCGCTACCGGGAGAGCGTGGCGCGCTGGCATGGGGAGGCGGCGCTGCAGGAGTTTGAGGAGCGCACCCGCGCCGACGTGCTGGAGGTCAGTGAAAGGCTCGACCTCGACCTGGTGCGCCCCATGTACTGGCGCTATCCTCACGAGCCCATAGCGCGCATCGACGAGCACACCTTCAAGTTCGGCGATGAGGACGGTCCCTGGTGGGTGATGCGCTTCGACCCGGAGACCGAGCTGTATCAGGAGGTGGATCGCAGCGCGCGCCCGGAGCCGACCATCGATGACATTGAGGCGCGCGTCGAGCAGGTGGAGGCGGCAGTGGAAGGCTACTCACCGACTCCCCAGAGCTTCCCCGACCTGTTGGCGGCCGTCGAGTACTACGGGGACCGGCGGGCCGTTCCCGGCTTCGGCATAGGGGTGGCCGTGCCCCGCGAGCGGCACTGGCTGGAGGCCATGGCGCTGCGGCCGGATCTGGTGCGGCGCTATCTGGTCGCCTGCGCCAGGCGCAACGCCAAGAACCCGCCCGTCATGGCCCGGATGGGCCTGCGCGTGATCCTCGGCGGCGGGGACTTCGCCGGCAAGCACGGGCCGCTGTACTCGCCGAAGAGCTTTCACGACTGCATGCTCCCCGCGCTGCAGACCATCTCAGAGGCCTGCCACCGGCATGATTGCTGGCACTTCTTCGCCAGCGACGGCGACCTCTGGCCGGTGGCCGAGGACCTCTTCGGCAGCTCCGGCGTGGACGGCTTCTACGAGATCGACCGCCGGGCGGGCATGGACCTGCATCGCCTCAGAGATGAGTACCCCCACCTGCGGCTGATGGGCGGCATCGCCTCGGAGACGCTGCACAGGGGAACGGTCGAGGACGTCGTGGCGGAGACGCGCTCCGCGTTGGAGGTGGCGCGGGAGCGGGGGCGGATCGTGGTGGGGATCTCCAACCAGGTGGTGCCCAGCACACCGCTGGAGAACTTCGAGGCCATGATGGAGACGCTGCACAGCCAGCCCTGAGCGCCCGGTGACAACAGGATGGTGCGACCCCGGCGGGGCGAGCCTGCGCCTCTCCCGGAGTCGCACCATTCTGTTCTGTACTCGCACTCGTTCGACGGTGGGAGGCCCGGCAGCCCCCGGGCCTGCCCACCCGGGTATACCCGGCGCAGCGAGGCGAACGCTCGGCCAGGCGCTACCAGACGATGTCGCTGTCCTGGGCGGGAGCGGCCTTGATGACGACCACGTTGGCCGCCCGGGGGCCTTTGGGGCTCTCCTCGATGTCGAACTCCACCTCTGAGCCCTCTGTCAGGCTTCGGTAGCCCTCGCCGACGATGGCGGTGTAGTGGACGAAGACGTCCTCCCCGTCCTCCTGCTCGATGAAGCCGTAGCCCTTCGCGTCGTCGAACCACTTGACGATGCCTGTGGCCATACGAGCTTCCTCCGTTGACAGAGTGTGCGGCCTGCGCGTCGGATCGTCCCGGCACCATAGGAGGCGAGCCCATACGGCGCGCGGCGAACGACCACATCACACGGTGGCAGTACAAGCCGCCGAACAGTCTATTTCAGATTATATGGTTGAGGTGACAAAACGCAAGGAAGCCAGCAGATTCCGCCAAGCAGTCACCGTACGATAAGGTTGGACCTGGCAGGCTACGGGCGCGTGGCGCACAGGAGAGCGGGTTCAGGGCCTCAGGAAGTGTTCTCCTCGCCGGGCAGCGGCTCACCCTCATGCAGGTGAGCGGCCTCGCGCTCTTCCTCGAACTGCGCGGCCTGAACATGGACGGCCTGCACCGAGATGTGCGTGATCCAGGCCATGAAGATGAGGAACATCAGCCCGCCGACGAAGGTCAGCGTCCTGCCTCCGCCCACGTACATGATCACCACCGCGGCCAGGCCGAACAGCAACGCCGCGACGAGCATGGGCTTGTTGACGGAGGTGTGCAGGTCGTGCACCCCCCATTCGTCCTGGGGGAGCAGAACTCCCGCCTCTTCGAGATCCTTCAGTGACATGGCAACCCCTTCCTGTCCCCGCTATGGGACGATCTCCTCCTCGGTGTCCCAGAAGAACTGGAAGAACTGAGCGACGTTGAACTTCAGTCGCCCGCCGCGCAGGTTCACCAGCATCAGCGGGCAATCCACCTGCTCGGCGACGCGAGCGGTCTTGTCGCCCCAGACCTTCCGGCGGATCCAGCTTTCGCGGGAGGCCCCCATCATCAGCAGGTCAAAGTCTCTGGAGCGCTCCACGATGGTCTGCGTTACGTCCCCGGTCTCGATGCGGATGCGGAAGCGCTGCTCCCGCCGGCCGTCGGTGACGCCCTCCGCCGACTCCGCGCCGAGGGAGCTGATGGCCTCCTTGAGCTCGGCGGCGCGCTCAGCGCGCTCCTGAGGGCTCAGGTCCTCGCCCACCACGTGCATCAGCTCGATGTAGGCCTCTTCGTCGGTGGCCATCGGCGCGGCCAGGCCGGCCATGAGGTGGCCGTGGCGGGGGTGCTGGATAGGCACCAGGATGCGCCTGGCAGGCAGCCTCACGTCGCCGCGCACGACCACGACGTTGCTGTGGGACTCCTTGACGATCTTGTCGATGTTGCTGCCCACCACCGTGCGGGGATCGGTGGACCTGCCACGCCACCCCATGACCACGAAGTTGCATCCCTGGTCCTCGATGGTGTCGATGATGGCGTCGGCGGGCCGATGGCCAACCCGCACGAGCATGTTGGGCGTCATCCCCATCTCCTCGGCCTTGCGCGCCGTCTCGTCCATGATCGGCCTGGCGTCGGCAACGAAGTCGCGCCCGACGCTGATCGGAAGCTGGTCGGGCACCGTGATCACGTGCAGCAGCAGCAGGTCGCCCGCCTCGGTTGCGAGGATGGACCTGGCGACGGCCAGGAGGTTGTCCACGGTCGCGGGGTTGGCGACCGGCACCAGAACCGAGAAGCGTTCGCGATCGACCTTGAGCCGCTCCTCGACGAGGACCGGCGTGACCTCCTCCTCGCGCTCGCGGTGTACCACCCAGAGGTAGTAGATGCCCGCGCCTGCCGCAAGCCAGCCGATGGTCACATACCACGCAATCGGCGAGACTCGGAACAGCACGACAGCCAGTGCGAACTTGAGCACGATCCCCAGGATCGGGAGGTAGGGGAAGAACGGTATCAGGTAGCCGTAGGCTAGCTTGTCGCCGTATTTCTGGCGGATGGTCAGCACGGCAACGTTGACCTGGGTGAACAGCAGCAGGAACATGATATCCGCCGCCGCCGCCACGTCATGTATGTGGGGGATGAAGACGACCATGCTGATGATAAGGGCGCCGGAAAGAAGCAAGGCGAGGTGTGGTGTGCGGGTTCTCGGGTGGACCGCCCCGAAGACGTCGGGGAGATTCCGGTCCCGGCCCATGGCGAAGGACACCCGCGTGGACGAGTAGGTGGTGGCGTTGAGGGCGCTCACCGTTGAGAACAACGCGCCTATCAGCAGGAGGATGCTGCCGAGCGGCATGAACTGCTCCGCCGCCCGGGCGAGACCCAGCTCTCCGGCATTGCCCAGCCACTGCCAGGTCGGTGTGGCGTCGCCCGTCTGCACCGCACCAACGCAGACCAATGCCACCAGCATGTAGATCGGCACCACGATCAGCAGGGCCAGAAAGACCGCCTTGGGGATGTTGCGCCGCGGACTCTTGACCTCTTCGCCCGCCTGCACAATGATCTCATATCCCTCGAAGGCGATGAACGTCAGGCCCATCGCAGAGAAGATGCCTGCAAGCCCCCTGGGGGCGAATGACGGATCGTAGAACGACCGCATCCTCTCGGGGTCGCCAAAGATCGCCACGAGACCGCTGGCGATGAATAGGCCGATGATGATGATCTTGCCCATCGTGACGATGTTGCCGGCCATCCCGGTCTCGGACGCGCCGCGGAAGTTGATGTAGATGAAGACAACCGCAATGAGCACAGCGAGACCCTTCTTCACAATGGAGGCTGCGACGACGGCCGATCCGACTCGGAGAAGCTCGCCGCCGTCCATCCACTCGACCGCCCCGAAGAAGGCCACCGTCTCCACCAGGTAGGAGGCGAATCCGAGCGCGTAGAGACTGCCGGCCACAGCGTGAGCGAACCAGCTCATCCAGCCGGCGTAGAAGGCGTTGCTTCCCGGCAGGCCCTGGCGCACCCACAGGTAGCCGCCTCCCGCCTCGGGGATGGCCGAGCCCAGCTCGGCGTAGACCATCGCCGTGACCAGCGTCACCACGCCGTTGAGGGCGAAGGCCACGATCAGCGCAGGGCCCGCCTCACCGGCCGCGATGCCTGTAAGGACGAAGATGCCGGCGCCAATCATGGCCGCCACGCCGACCATGGTGATATCGAACAGCCCCAGATCCCGGCTGAGCTGAGTCGGTGGGGCGTATGTGTCGCCGGCTTGCTCTCGTGCCATCTGTCTGCCTCTGCTCCCTCGAGTCCTGCCCCCAATCTCGTCCGACAGCACGCACGCCGCCCATGGTACAGCCGCCCTCGCATGTGAGAAGACCGGTCACTGGAGGGCGGCGCAGGGCGAGGGGAAATGTACCATGGGGCCGCTGGTCTGTCAAATATCGCATGCGTAAACGCGGACCTGCCCGACCCGCCAGCGAGGCACGAGAGGGAGGTGCTGGAGGCGCTCACCAGGCCGCTTGCTGCCGCCCGGCTCATGTGATAGTATCCCCGCTGATCCCCACCGCCACCGTGGAAGGACTGCCTGGATGCGCCCCGATGAGGCAAGGCGGGAGACCTGGCGTAGGCTGCTGCTCGCTGCCCTGCTGGTGGGGGCCATCGCCCTGGTCTACCTGCTGTACAATGTGAGCCGCTTCGACCGGCTGACGAACGTCAACGCCATGGACTACGCGCAGATCGCGCGGCACGTCCTGCGCGGCGAGGGCTTCACCACCAGCTTCATCAAGCCGCTGGGTCTGATCTACCACCGCAGCGTCGAGAACCATCCCGACCTGAGCTACCCGCCCGCGCACATCCTCTGGACCGCCGGCATGATGCGGCTGCTGGGGGCCACCGACAGGGCGGTCTCCCACAGCTCCGGTCTGGCCTTCCTGCTGACCGTGCCGCTGATGCTCATCCTGGCCCAGCGGCTCTTCGACTGGCGAACCGCGGTGTTGGGCACCGCGATCTTCGGCACCCACGTCGCCAACCTGGGATATGCTGTCTCGGGCCTGGAGGCGTCGCTGCTGACGCTGGAGGTCACGCTGCTGATCCTGGTGCTGTACAAGGCCTCCGCGGGCGGCCGGAACGAGATGATCTGGGTGGCGGCGGCGGGGCTGATCGCAGGCGTCATCTACATGACCAAGTACGTCTGGGTGGCGGGAGCGCTGCCGGTCGCCGCCTACCTGGCGCTGATGCGCCCGGAGCGGCGCCTCGCGCGCGTGGGGCTGTTCATCGCGGTGACCGTGGCGGTCTCCATCCCATGGCTGTACCGCAACTATCACCTGACCGGGAACCCGCTGTTCACCTTGCGCGCGCACGAGCTGATCGGCCAGACGCGGGCGTTTCCCGCCAACAGCATCTACCGCAGGTTCTCGCAGGAGATCCCCAACTACCTGGTCTTTGCGGCCGGCAACCCGCGGGCGGCCTTCGAGAAGGCGCGAACCGGCTTCAGTACCCTCTACAGCACATTCCACAGCCTGGGTGGCGCGTTCGTCACCCCGTTCTTTCTGGTGGGAGTGCTGGTTCGGCTGGGTAACGACCGCGTGGAGCGGCTGCGGTACCTGGTCTACGGCATGCTGGCGGCGGTATCGATCGTTCTGGCGTTCGTGATGGCGTCGCCACGGCTCGTGGCCCCGCTGGGCCCGATCGTTACTATCCTGGCCACGTTCTTCTTCTGGCGGCTCCTCGACGCCAGACTGCAGTCGACCGAGGAGCGAGCGCGCAGCCGGTGGACGGCCCTCGCGGTGGGGGCACTGATGCTGCTGCACGTGCATCCCTTCGTCACCGAGGTGACCCCCGACGAGCCATGGTATGAGGCCGGCGAGGAGCCGATCGAGACGGCCATGCAGCAGCTCCACGGGCGGGTCGATGATGTCCTGCTTACCGACGTGCCGTGGCAGGTGGCGTGGATGGCGGACATGGATGCGGTGTGGGTGCCACAGACCACCGGGGACCTGACCAGGCTTGAGCACGCTGTCGGCCGCTTCCGCTGGCTGCTGCTGACGCCGGCGGTGGCGCGGATGGCGACGCCGGAGGGGCTGGAGGAGTGGGCGCGGCTGTGGGCCCAGGCCCAGCAGGGGGATGCGCAGTACCTCGGCTTTGTCCCGGCGGCTCGGCTTGGTGATGGGCGTTTCATGCTGATGCGTCGGCAACCCGAGCGCGACTGAGAGGGGTTGCAGATGACGCGCCCTTGGGCGATGCTGAGGACGGTGAAGCAATGACGGTCGGCCGCGATGAGATCGAAGTTGGTGACGCCGCGCAGGAGGGCGAGGGTGCGACCTTCTCCTACGCGTGCCTCAGGTGCGGGGCACGCGTTCCTCCGGAGAGCACATCATGCCCCAACTGCGGGGGGCCGGTGCACCGCATCTGCACGTGCGGTTGGCATCTTCCCTCGGGCGAGAACACCTGCCCAAACTGCGGCGCCACCTACCCCCGTAACGTGCGACAGAAGCGAAAGTCCCGCAGCCGCACCATCAGACGCAAGCGCGCCCTGCGCTATGCCCTCGGCGGCGCCGTCGTGGCGCTGATAGCGGCAGCCGCAATCCACCTACTGATTACATCCCTGGCCCTGGTGGCCGTCGAAGACCGGGCCGCTCTGCCGAGCGACCTCGTCAGCCGGGTCGGCCTGGCCGCAGATGGTCTGGCGCAGATGGTGGGTAACGCGGCGCACCGGATTGGCCGCTATCTCAGGCCGCTGCTGACCGTGCTGGGGGTGATGGCGATTGGGGCGGCGGGCGGGGTCGCATACTACGTGCTCTCCCTGAGGTTGCGCTCGAGGCGGAGGAGCAACAGCTCCAGCAGCAGGAAGGTGCGGCGGAAGCGTCGGCGCGTCTGACAGGGCGTTGGGAATGAGTGGGACGGCCCCCGATGAGATCACGCGGACTGCTGAGAGCCCGGCCGGTCGGGAGGATGGTCGCCTGGTCTCCCCCCTGACCGGCCTGGTGGCGCTGCTGCTTGTGGCGTGCTTCGCCCCCTACCTGAGGTGGATGTGGGAGATCTGGATGCGAAGCGGCTACTACGGGCACGGGCCGCTCATCCCGCTCATCTCCGCCTACATCGTCTACAGCCGCCGGAGGGACTTCGCTGCGGCCAAGGGCGGGCAGAACCTGTGGGGCCTCCCCATCGCCGGAGTGGGGCTGGCCATCTATGCCGCGGCCGTCTACTGGAACGTGCATTTCCCGCAGGGCTTCGCCATGGTGATGGTCATCGGCGGCCTGACACTGCTCCTGTGGGGCTGGGGGCGGGCGAAGGTGCTCGCCTTCCCCATTCTCTTCCTGGCCTTCATGGTGCCCACCGGCCGGCTGTTGGTGACGCAGTTCTCCAACCCCCTGCAGGTACACGCGGCTGGCATAGCGGCCGCTACGGCATCGTTCTTCGGCCTCCCCGTGAAGCTCCATGGCACCACGATCATGATCCCCGACTACACCTTCGAGGTCGCCGAGCCCTGCAGCGGCCTGAAGTCAGCCATCGCCATGACGGCCCTGGCGGCGCTGCTTGCCTACCTGGTGCAGGCCCCGATGTGGAAGCGCGTGCTGCTCTTTGCGGCGGGCATTCCCATCGCCCTGCTCGCCAACTCCGTGCGCATCACCTTCACTCTGTTTCTCGGCCGGGCCTTCGGCGAGGGGGCCGCGGAGGGCTTCTTCCACACCGGCTCTGGGCTCATGGTCTTCCTGCTGGGGCTGCTGGGCCTGTTCGGCGTCGCAAAGGTGCTCAAATGCAACCGCATGCGAAGCGACATCTGGTAGCGATTGTGGTTCTGGTCGTGGGCATCGTGCTTTCCGTGGCCGCTCGGCGGGCCCGGCCGCGAGAGGCGGGCTACAGCGTGGATTTCTCCAATGTGCCATTGCAGGTGGCGGGCATGGAGGGGAGGGAGCTCCCGGAGGTGGCCGAGGTGGCCAGATTCCTCGAGGCGGATGCCATGCGCACCATCGTCTACGGGCAGGGGGCCGAGCAGGTCACCGTCAATCTGATCTACGGCGCCACCTGGCGCACAGTGCACACGCCGGCACAGTGTTACCCCGCCACCGGCTGGCGGATCATCTGGGAGGACGAGATCATCATCCCGGTGGAGGAGGCTGTCCTCCCGCACCGTCCCCCGATGGCGGGCAAGCTCATGCGCGTGGAGCGCGACCGGGCTGTGCAGCTCGTGCTCTTCGTGTTCGCGCACAAGGGCGGCACCTCGGTCAACTACACGGAGCACTGCTGGGCGGTGGCCTCGGGGCCTCCGGGCGCCGGCGGGCTGTCGATTCTGCTCAGCACGCCGCTCACGGACGAGGAGGTGGAGGCGGCCAAGGGGCGGCTGCTGTCGGTGGCCGCGGGCGTCTATCCCCACGCGGTGCAGTTCTGGTACGAGGATCGCTGACGTCCGCCGATCCGTGACGCCGGGACAGTGTCGTCATCGCTTCCCGGCCCCTCAGGTGGCATACCGTGACGTTCTGGTACGATCCGCTTCAGCCTCTGGCCGCTGAGAGCTGCCAGGGCGAGGGTCTGACTCGATTCTGTAGGGTGTATAGGTTTGGGCGTAGTCATGCCGCGCGAGCGTACTGACGGATCCTGTCCTGCTGTTGACTCTTCACCAGGCAGCGCAAAGCCAGCACGTGGTCAGCCCCGGCATCGCTCCATCGCATCCCCGCGCGCTTGAGCCGCTGCCCGGTGATCACCTTGCACGCCGCCTCCACCGGCCCGCTGCCTATCGAAAGGCCTCGGGCCCGAAACTGCGGATATCGCATCCGCTCCCGATGCCGCCGCACATACCCCCACGTGCGCCTGATGACCTCCTCCGCCTCCTCGCTCTCCGGCCGCATCGCTGTCAGCGCTCGGAGCAGCGGTTCAGGCCCCTCCTCCAGCAACTTCCGCTTGTGCGCTGTGGCCCATCGTCGAGCGCGCTGGTCATCCTCACCGTAGTGCGCCTCTGCCACCTCGTGGATGTGCTCGCAAGCGTGATAATAGTCCAGTATCTGCACCGCATCAGGAAAGTGCATCGCAACCAGATTCCAGATCCACTCCGCGCCGTCGCCGATCATCACCACCTCCTCCGCATCCTCCACCCCCAGCCGGGCCGCCAGAGCATACACCCGCTCCCCGAACTGCTCCGCCGGCTCCCGCGCCGCATCATACCAGCGCTGCTGGCCCTCCACCTGCGCCACCACGTGCTTGACCTCGTGCCAAGCCCCATCTATGTGCGCGTGCGCCCCATCTACGCCCAGATACAGCCGTCGGGGAGCCGCCTGAGAGGACAGCTCCCCGGCCAGAATCCGCCTGGCCTGCTGCCGCTGGTCAGCGCGCGCCCGTCCCCCCACTTCCGCCACAATCTGCTCCGCCGAGCTCTCCTCAATCCGCAGCCCTCTCATACGCTCCATCACCGCCACCGTCTCGCTGTATGACAGCAGCGATGCCAGCTCCGCCACCAAGGCCTTCACCGCTGGCGTGAACTGCCGCTGTGTCAGGCCCTGCGCCCGATCCCACGGCGCCCACCCGGCGCCACAGTCGGGACAGTGGTAATACCGCCGGGCCGCCTTCACCTCCCCGCAGATGGTCACCAGCGTCCGCTCCCGCCGGTTGACCATCTTGGCCGAGCCACCACACTCACAGTCGATGCTGCTGCCGGGCTCTTCAGAACCAGCGATCGAAGTCGTGACACCTTCCTGGGCCACTGCCTGCTCCACGATCCTGCCCGCTTCCAGCCCTGTCTGCTCTGCCTCCTCAAGGCTGTCAGCATCCACGTGCTGGGCGGCCCACTGCGATACCAAATCAAGAAGGTCCTCGCGGCCCTGATCGCTAATCATCTACTGTCACCCTCTGTGGCTGGACAGGATAGGTTCACGCCATCCCGATTCCAAGCCTGGAGGGTGACACCTCCTCTATACCCCACTACCTACATTATCTGGTCGCACCC
>JBNGDZ010000127.1:8854-10495 GCA_049975765.1 Armatimonadota bacterium | reverse complement strand
GCAGGACCTGGCGCCGCTGCAGGAGATGGGTCTGCCGCTGAGCGGGACGGTGAACGTGCCGTATCTGAGCCTGCAGGGCCCCCTGGACGATCTCACGGGGCTGGGGCAGATAGAAGCCACCGGCGTGGAGCTGGGAACAGAGCGGATCGGCGCGATCTCGGCCGTGGTGGTGCTGGATGAGAACGCACTGATGCTGCGCCGCACGTCGGTGGCGCTGGCGGGAGGGACGCTGGCGGTAGAGGGGCGTATGCGCCTGGATGAGGCCCGCATACTGCCCTCGCGGATTGACCTGGACGGGGTCTCGGTCTCGAAGCTCCTGCGCTTGGGGGTGCCGATCGCCAGGACCTTCGCGGATGTGCCTCCGGAGGAGTTGGCAGAGGGTCAGAGGCCGCTGTCGCGTCAGCTCGCAGCCCTGTCGATGCGCCTTGGAGCCCGGCTGGATGGCGGTCTGAGCGCCGAGGGTATGCTCCCGGAGATTCCCGAGGGGGCGAGCGGGCAGGAGGTCGCGCGGACGGTCCTGGATGCGTTCTCCGGAGAGCTGGACCTCTCCGTGCGGGAGGCGACGTTCGACGGCAAGCCGCTGCCGGCCACCTCCCTGCAGGCGCGCGTGGGCGAGGAGCCCGCGGTGGAGCTGTCGCTGAGGGCCAGCGAGGGCGACGCCCTGATCACCGCCGACGGCTCGTGGCGTCCCGACGGAGCGATCGACATGCTGGCGGAGGTGTCAGCGCTGGACCTGGGCCGGCTCCGCTCCTGGATGCCCGGAGGGATGCCGACCATGGGCGGAGCGCTGAACCTGACGGTGCTGGCGGAGGGCACGATGGATCAGCCGAACGTGACCGGCTCAGTGGACATCATCGAGCCGGAGGTGCGCGGCGCGCGCTTCGACCTGGTCAGCGCCCCCATTATCCGCTACGAGGCTGAGGCGCTGGAGATTGAGGACCTGGTGATCCGGGAGAGCGAGGAGGAGATCTACGTCAAGGGCAGCCTGCCCTTCGACTGGCAGAGCAAGAGCGTGCCGGCGGACCGCCCGCTGGAGCTGGAGGCGGAGGCGAGGGACACCGACCTGGCCATCTTCCCGCCGCTCATCGCCGATGCGCTGGCCGGCCCGGGAGAGGAGCCGGGGCCGATCGGTGAGGTGAAACCGACCGGCACGCTCAACGCCACGGTCTCGATCGGCGGCACGCCGCGGCGGCCGGAGCTGACCGGAGACATGACAGTGACCGCATCCAGTATTCAGACCCCGTGGCTGACCAGCCCCATCGAGGACGTGGCCCTCGAGACAACGCTGGTCGGTGCGGACGGTGTCACGGAGGTGAAGATCACCGAGCTCACCGCCCGTGCCGAGAGCACCACGCTGCAGGTGAGGGGCGACGCGAAGCTATCACAGTATGCTCTCCCGCGCCTGCATGAGAACCAGTTCGACCTCAGCGCCAGCATCTCCGCGCCCCGGCAGAGGTTCGCGACCGGGCTGGTGGGGCGGAAGGTGCGCGGCACGGTGACGATCGCGACCGCCGAGCCGGGCCGCCAGCTCGTAACGATCGAGGACCTGGGCGCGGACTTCGGTGACGGGAGTCTCACGGTGAAGGGGACGGTCGGGCTCACGAGCTTCGAGGCGTCGAGGCTGGCGCGCAACGACGTCGA
>JBNGDZ010000127.1:0-8844 GCA_049975765.1 Armatimonadota bacterium | reverse complement strand
GACGTGACTATCCGGGCCGCCAGGGCTCGGCCGCGCTACTCGAATCTGTTCCTCGGCACCATCAACGGGGCCATCACAGCGAAGAGCCCTGAGCCGGACGGCCCCGTCAAGGTCACCGGGGAGATGGAGGTGTCGCACGCGGTGTTGGGCGTGCCCAAGCAGGGAGGGGGGGCGGGCGAGGCGGAGCTGCAGAGCATGCCGGAGGACTTCCCGGCACCGGAGTTCGACGTGCGGTTGGCCATCGGTCCTGACGTACGGGTGAGGACCACAGGTATGACGGCGCCGCTGGAGCCCACCGACCGGGCCATACGGATGGTGGGGACTCCGCAGCGCCCCAAGGTGGAGGGCTTCATCGAGGTGCAGGAGGGAGAGGCCAGCATACCGGGCGGGGTGCTCGACATCGAGACCGGCGGGGTGGTGTTTCTGCTGGCACCGAGGCTGGGCACGTGGGGGCAGAGGCCGCCGGTGCCGCTGGAGCTTGAGGGGAGGGTGTGGGCCACGGCATCCCGGCGGATCGAGCAGGCGATGATCGGCGGCCGCCAGGTGGGTCCGATCGACATCGACATGGAGGTCTCCGGGACGCTGCCCGACAACATCCACGTGCAGGCGTCCTCCACACCTCCCCTGGCGGAGGAGCAGATCTACGCGCTGCTTGGGATGGCACCCTTCCAGGGCGCGGGGATGGCGGAGGCCGCCGATCTGCAGCAGGTAATGACCGAGCAGTTCGTGACCGCGCTGGGCGCGGCCTTTCGCCACTACGTGTTCCAGCCCTTCCAGGAGGAGCTCAAGCAGCTTTTGGGGCTGTCCGTGCTGGAGGTGAGCTTCGCGTTCGACCAGCCCGTGTCGGTGCGGCTGGGCGGGTACGTGGTGGAGGATCTGCTGGTCACCTACAGGACCTCCGTCACGGGCGGGACGGAGACGTATGATGTGGGGGTCTCCTACAAGGTGGACCGGCGCTACGAGGTGAGCTATCGCACTGACGAGACCGGGGACAACCGCATGTTCGTGGAGTACGTGTACCAGTTCTGAGCCCCGCCGGCGGCGCGGGCGGGACGCGCAACTGGTCAGGGGGTGCGCTGTCTAAGTGAACGGCGACGAGCCTGCCCACGCACCTGGAGCGGGCGGCATGCCTGGCGCTGGCAGTCGTGCCGACGGCCATGCACGCCCGCCCTTCACGCAGGTGGTGGCCGAGAACTACGAGCGCATCTACAACGTTATCTACCGGCTTGTGAGCGACGAGGAGGTCGCCGCCGACCTGACGCAGGACACATTCGTGGCCGCCTACCGAGCCTATGATCGGTTCCGGCACGAGGCGTCGGCCTACACGTGGCTGTATCGAATTGCCGTCAACCTGACGAAGAACCGCTTCGAGAGGCAACAGCGCGTGGAGACGCGGGAGGCCTACTCGCTCGACGAGCCGGTGCAGCTTGACAGCGATGAGGTCAGCCGTCAGGTGGAGGACTGGGCGTTGTCGCCCGAGCGGGTGGCCGAGAACGACCAGCTTCGAGAGATCGTGCTGAGCGAGGTCCGGGCGCTGAAGTACGATTACCGCGAGGTGGTCGTACTGCGAGACCTTGAGGGCCTGCGGTACAAGGAGATTGCCCAGGTTCTGGGGTGCAGCGTAGAGGCCGTCAAGAGCCGGCTGTTTCGCGCCCGCAGCGTGCTGCGCGAGCGGCTCGAGGAGCTGCTGGAGGAGATCCCGTAGCCGCGGCGGGCGCCGCGATGAGGAGCAAGCGATGCAGATGAAGGCGAAGGTCAGGATAGTGATCGCCGGCGCGCTGGTGATGCTCGCGTGCATGCCTGCGCCGGCCCAGGAAGCCACCCCTATCATCGGTGAGGTGGTGGTGGAGGGCAACGACTTCGTGGCCCGGGAGCCGATTCTCGACGTGGTCAAGGAGGTCCTGACGGTGGGGGAGGAGCTGACTCCCACCAAGGCCGCGGAGGCACGGCGCCTCGTGGCCGAGATGGGCTACTTCGACGAGGTGAACATCTCGGTGGAGCGGCTGGAGGAGGGGGTGCGAGTCGTCATCACGGTTGTGGAGAAGCAGCGGATCGAGCAGGTGATGTTCGCGGGCAACACCGTGATCTCCGATCAGGAGCTGCAGGAGGCGATCGTCAGCCAGGCGGGACATATCGCTGACGATCAGACCATCGCTCGGGACATGCGGCGGATCGGTGACTACTACGAGAGCCGCGGCTATATCGCCAAGGTCCCCCAGGGGGTCGTTGACGACTTCGGCGTCCTGACGTTCGTGATAGAGGAGGCCCGGCTGGAGGAGGTCAGGATCGAGGGCCTCAAGCGCACCAAGGAGTTCGTGGTGCGCCGGGAGCTCGACCTCGAGCCGGGGGAGATCTACCAGCAGAAGCGTGTGGCCACCAACCTCCGCCGCCTCTACGCCACGGGGCTGTTCGAGCAGAAGGACGGCGTGAGGTCCGAGATCCGGCGGGGCGAGGAGAATCCCACGCGGGACGTCATCCTGGTCATCGAGCTGAAGGAGGCGAAGACGGGGAGGGCGGCCATCGCGGCGGGCTACTCGAGTCTGGACGACTTCGTGGTGATGCTCTCGGCCGCGGAGAACAACCTCCGGGGGCAGGGCGAGCGGGCCCAGGTGAGCCTGGAGATGGGCGGCAGGGAGAGCTACGAGGTGAGCTTCTTCGAGCCCTACCTCGACGCCAGGGGCTCCACTATCGAGGTCAACCTGTTTGACACCGAGCGCCGAAGGCAGTTCGTGGGCTCATCGGCGCTGAGCATAGCCGAGAACGAGTTCGACGAGCGCCGCACCGGCGGGAACTTCACCCTGACCAGTCCCATCACGGACCGGCGGAGCTGGAGCTTCGGCTTCCGCTCGGTGGAGGTCTCAAGCTCCTTCTTCCAGGGCACCACGATCCTGCCGCCGGGGGTGGGCGGTGTCTCAGCCGGGGGCGTGAGAAGCCTGCAGGTTGGCGACAGTCTTCCCGGATACGGGGATAAGACGTCCGTGCCCGACAACCCGGACCTGAACCCAGATACACCGGAGCCCGGCGACCTGGCCACACCGGTGCGGGTGGCGGCCCCGCTGCATCCGGGCGGCCGGGTCAACAGCGTGACGCTGGGCCTGATCGACGACACCCGCGACGTTCGCACCAACCCGTCCTCAGGGGTCTACAGCTCGGCGAGCTACGAGCAGGCTGGCGACTTCTTGGGCGGCAGCACCGACTTCGGCAAGCTGCTGGCCGAGCACCGCCGCTACCTCGATGCCGGCGGCGAGAACATCCTGGCGGTGCGGGTGATGGCGGGCACCACGGTGGGCTCCCCGCCGTTCTACGAGACCTTCAGCGTAGGCGGATCGAACACCCTGCGGGGCTATGAGGTGGATCGCTGGCGGGGCGAGAGGCTGGCGCTGGTGAACGTGGAGTATCGCAAGCCGCTGACCGAAGCTCTGACGGCGGTGGGCTTCGTCGACGCCGGCAGCGCGTGGGGCGGGACCTTCCCGACCGTCGTTCCGGGCTTCCGCATCAAGGCCGATGACCAGGACTTCACCCCCCACGTGGGTGGCGGGGTCGGGCTGCGGGTGGACACGCCCATCGGGCCCATTCGGCTCGACATGGGCGTGGGCGAGGATGGCACGCAGGCGCACTTCAGCTTCGGGCACACATTCTGATCGGATGGCCGTAGGCAGATGGTGCGTCGCGGCACCTGATGGCTTGGCGCGTACGTCATTGGCAAGCTGTGACGTCGCCGAGAAACCACTTGTCGGGGGTACTGTCCAAGTATCCGGGGACCGCGCGACAGCGCCGGTTCCCGGCATAACGTCATACCGGGAGAGTTACAGTTGATGCGCGAACTGACGGGGACACCGGTGCGGGTGCTGTGCGCGGTCGCACTCGCAGTTCTGACCTGCGCCGCCGGATTCGCCCAGGAGGGGCAGCAGGATGCTGCGGTGGTCCGGCGCGTGGCGGTCGTTGACATGCAGCGCTTGCTGTCGCAGTACGAGGCCTTTCGCGCCGAGAACGCCAATCTCGAGGAGCTGAAGGCGCAGCGGGGGGCGTGGCTGAACCGCCTCATGGAGTACGTCTTCCTTCCGAAGGCCGACTTCGAGGAGGCACTGGAGCTGCTGCGCAAGAACGGTGAGCTGACCGAGCAGGAGCAGCAACGGTTGGAGGAACTCAAGCAGATCTCCAAGCAGCGGGACGAGCAGTTTGCCAATCTCCGGGCCAAGCCCGACCGCAGTGCGGAAGAGAACACGCAGTACAACACGCTCAACGAGATGGCGCAGGCGCGGCTGGAGCAGATCGAGCAGATCAAGCGGGAGCTCGAGCAGGAGCTCAGCGACCGCTATCAGACCAGCGCCGAGGGCCTTCGCGAGCAGGTGCGGCAGGCCATCATCGCCCAGGCGGACGAGGGCGGCTACGATCTCGTCGTGGACGCGGACGCGGTGTTCGTCGGCGGTGAGGACATCACCGACGCAGTGATCCAGCGGCTCAACCAGGCCACTGCAGGCGGGGGTGGTGAGGAGGGCGCCGCCGCAGAGGGCGCCGAGGCCGAGGGTGGGCAGGCTGAAGGCGGTGCCCAGCAGGGCGCTGAGGCCGAAGGTGGGCAGACCGAGGGAGGCGCCCAGGAGGGTGCCGAGGCGGAAGGCGGGGAGACCGAGGGCGGGCAGCAGGAGGGCGGCGCCGAGGGCGGTGCTCAGGAAGGTGGCGAAGGGCAGTAGCAGGCGGGTCCTGGTGGGGCTTGTGGTGGTCGTGGCCGCGGGATGCGTCGGGGCCGGGTGCGGACCGCGGACGGCCAGGGAGATGCCCCGGCCTGGAGAGCGCCGGGAGGGCTACGCTTACACCGCCATGCTGATGGCCCGGCACCCGCTTTACGATGCGCTCGGCGAGTTGGAGACAGCACTGGAGGAGCTGGGCGACGGCGACTGGCGGCCGGTGCTGGAGCCGATTGACGCGCGGTTCGAGCAGATGGCGCTTATGGAGAGCATGGCGTTCGCAGACCCCTCCGAGCGGCTGGTGGATCTGAGCCGACAGTGGCGAGAGAGCTACCCGGCGGTGGCGATCGATCCTGAGAAGCTGGCGGCCGACCTGCAGACGCGCATCGACTGGGAGCGCGAGCAGGCTCATCGCCATGTCGCGGAGCGTATGGCGGAGGCAGAGGCCGCCCAGAGTCGGCGCATAGCCCAGCTTCGCGCCAGGCTGGTCAGGCAGCAGCAGGAGCGGCTGATCAACCTCGGCATCACGGTCAACAGCGCAGATCCGGAGGTGGCCAAGCAGGCGGAGCGGGAGCGAGAGCGCGTCTGGGACACCATCGAGGCGCAGGTGGGGATCCAGCGGCAGTCGGGAGAGGAGGCGCTGGCCGAGCTCCGCGAGCAGTTGCAGGCCGAGGCCCAACGGCGCGTGGATGCGGCTGTGGAGCGTGCCCGGGCGACCATGGCGGGGCGAGAGGCGGAGATGCGCGCCGCCGGCTCAGAGCTTCATGCCGAGATGGGCGACGAGATGTTCCGCCCCTGGCAGGGACCTGCGCAGACCGAGGTGATGGTCCAGTCGGACCCATCCGCGGCGAACGCCGGGCTGGATGCGGCGGAGATGTCTCGGGCGCAGGCGAAGCAGGCCCGCGAGGAGGCCGCCCAGGTGCAGAGGCGGCGGCTGTTCAGCGCCATCGGGCGGCTGCGGTCGCAGATCAAGTCCGGGACCGAGCGGGCGGCCCGCGTGGTGGCGTATCGGCAGGGGATCGACCTACAGCTACTGCCCGGCGGCTCGGCGCGGGGGGAGGATATGACCGGCATCATCTCTCAGCATCTGGAGGCGTTCTGGAGCGTCTCCGAGGATAGAAGGAGTTGACACAGGTTGCCAGCGACTGCGTACCGGCTATGTGACCTTGCCGAGCGGGTTGACGGGGAGCTGCGCGGGAATGGAGACGTCACCATTACCGGCGTGGGGCACCTCGAGGACGCGAGTCCTGGCGAGATCACCTTCGCCGACGGGCCCAGTCTGCAGTCTCTTGCCGAGGCCAGCAAGGCTTCGGCGCTGATCGTGCCCCCGGACGTGGAGGTGGCCGACAAGCCCTTCATCGTGACAGAGGACCCCAGACTGGCCTTCTCCAAGGTCCTGGAGCTGTTCGCCCCCGACATGCGCCCCGAGGCCGGCGTGCACCCCACCGCGGTGATCGGCGAGAACGTGAGCCTCGGCGACGGGGTCAGCGTCGGCGCCAACGCCTACATCGGCGATGGGAGCATCATCGGAGACCGCAGTGTGGTGCACCCGCTCGCCTATATCGGGCCCGAGACGGTCATGGGCCGGGACTGTGAGATCCATCCCCAGGTCTACATTGGGGCGCGGGTGCAGATCGGCGACCGAGTCATCCTCCACGGCGGGGCGGCCGTGGGCGCCGATGGCTTCGGCTTCCTGCAGACCGAGCAGGGGCACCGCAAGATCCCTCAGATCGGCACAGTGATTCTCGAGGATGACGTGGAGATCGGGGCCAACTCCACGGTGGACCGAGCCACCGTGTCGGCCACACGCATCGGCGCCGGCACCAAGATCGACGACCAGGTGCACGTGGCCCATAACGTGGTCATCGGCCGTAACTGCCTGTTCTGTGGTCAGGTTGGGATCGCGGGCAGCACCACCATCGGCGACAGCGTGGTCATGGGCGGGCAGGCGGGCGTGAACGACCATGTGGAGATATGCTCCGGCGCAGTCATTGCGGCAAAGGCCGGGGTGATCGGCAACATCGATGAGGAGGGCATCTACTCCGGGTATCCCGCCCGTTCGCATCACGAGCAGTTGAGGGTGGCAGCACACGCCCGGAAGCTCCCGGAGCTGGTTGAGCGCATCAAGGAGCTTGAGCAGACCGTGGCGGAGCTGCGCAGCCGGCTCGGGGAGCGCTCCGAGTGACGGTCAGTCCCGCCATCATCTCCATGTCGGCCCTCCATCCCTCCCGTAGCGGCGACCTTGCCCCCCGCGCTGGCCTCGCCGGCGCCCGCGTGCGCGCATGGCACGTGGCGACCGCCCTCGCATTGTGCGGCGCGCTATCGCCAGCGGCCCACGGCGAGCGCATCCTCTCCTTCAGCACCGCCGCCGGTGCCATCGGGGGCGTCGCCACCGCGGAGGTGCACGCCGACGGGCTGGTCCTCATGCGCCTGCGGTCGGCGGAGGGCCGAGATCTGACCGCCAAGGCCGAGGCCGTGGCATCGCGACTGACCGATCTGGCGCTGGAGGGTCTGGCGCCGGAGCAGGTGGCGGTTGAGCAGGTTGAGGGGCAGTGGGCCGTCACCGGTACCGGCAAGCTGATCGTCACCGCCGATCCGGACACGGTGGCGGCGACCGGCCTCCAGGCCAGGGACCTGTGTGAGAGCTGGCGCAAACGGCTGGCGGAGGTGCTTCGCGAACCCTACCTGGTCGTGGAGCCGGCCGAGACAGTGCTGGTTCCGGTGGGCGAGCGGCGAGAGGTGCGGGTGGGGGGGACGGTTGACGCCGGGAGGACAATCGAGTCCATGGCTCCCGACGTGGTTCAGGCCGCGCTGGAGGGCCGCAGGCTGGTGCTGCACGGGCGCACCACCGGGACGACCGTCGTCGCCATCAGTGCCGGAAAGCTGCAGCACGCGCTGACCGTGGAGGTCAAGCGCTGGGCGGCGAGGATGGTGGAGAGCGCGGCCGTGCGCGTCGCAGGCGGCGGGCTGAGTGGTGCCATGGCCCGGGCCGCCGCTCTGAACGCGGCGCTGTTCAGCATCAGCCCCCAGCCCCAGGCGGCAGTGCATGTCGTCGGCGCCGATGACGTGGAGGGCGGCTGCAGGATCGATCTCCGGGCCGGAGGGCCCGACTACATCCCGGTCAGGGGCCAGATCCTCGTGCGCTTCCAGCCGGGGCTGTCAGTGATTCCGACTGCGCGAGCGCTGCTGATGAGCAACTACCCCGAGAAGGTGGCTGGAGTGGGCGCTCTGATGCGGCAGCCGCTTGAGTGTGGCCGCCCCGCGAGGCTCATGTGGCACCACAAGAACTACGCCGGCCATCCGCTGGCCCTGGCGGTGCGGCTGATCAACAGTGGGCAGGGCACGGCGCGGGTCCGGGTGGGCTGGGCGGAGGCCGGGCCCGACCGCGACGAGATATTCGTGGGCTACAACGCCATGCTGCGCTACTGGCAGGGGGTGCGGGAGGCCTCGTGCTTTGAGGCCCGGATCCCCGCTCGGGCCAGCTTCGAGGCCGTGACCACGGCCCTCGGCTACCACGAGGTCGTCAGCGGCATGATGGATGTGATGGCCGATGAGGGCGATGGGCTCTACGTGGAGGTCGCCGCACGCGACCGCAAGGACGTCCCGCGCGGCTTTTGCCAGGTCTACCGCCGCGATGACGAACTGCCAGTGACTCCGTTCGAGTTCCCGGCCAGCCTCGACCGCGAGCTCAGCTACGAGGTCGGCGGCCGGTACGGGCACCTGAGCATCGGGCGCGAGGACATCGTCAACGACGACGGCGTGGCGCTGGCGGGCGCCTACGGAGTGATGCACAACATCCGTGTGGCGCTCAGCAACCCGCAGGCGAGGCCGGGTCGTGTGGAGCTGGCGGTGCGCGCGGGCGGCGGTGTGGCCCGAGCCATCGCAGCCGTGGACGGCGCCCTGACCTCCACCAGGCTGCTGCTTGCAGGTCAGGAGCAGATTCTGGCGACTCGGGACCTCCCTCCGGGCGGCAGAGGCGAGCTGCGGGTGCAGATGATGCCCACCGCGGGCTCGAACCTGCCGCTCACGCTCGTGGTTCGCGGCCGCGCCCGCTGAGCCTCAGAAGCAGCCCATCCTCTCCGCAGCGAACTCAAGCGGTTGCCGTCATCCTGTGCATCCCGCTGCATGTCGTTGCTGCATCACGACACCGGTCGCTTGC
>JBNGDZ010000126.1:0-10659 GCA_049975765.1 Armatimonadota bacterium | reverse complement strand
TTGCTCTCGACCTCACCGATCTCGATAACGTTGAGGTAACGGCCGTCTTCGGTAATACAGATCGCCCAGCGGGCTGCTTTGGGCGCGAATCCGGGTTCGGTTACCAGGCATTGCTTCTCCGCGTAGTCAATCAGGTGTCTCAGCATCATAGCTCACCTCCGACAGCCCTGTAGACCGCGTCGGAGTCGTACTCCGGGACATCCAGGACGCCGCCCTCCGCCTTCGCGTGGAAGAGGCTGATCGAGGGCTCGGAGTCGGGTGTGCCAGGCTTCGAGAGATCGAAGACGTCGTAGAGCATCAGTCCGAGGTCGGCGTTCCAGTCGATGGGTGGCTGCACGTCCTCGTGGGGTTCGATGAGCCGGAAGTATGCGGGAAACTCCCGGCAGCCGAGATAGGGCTGCTGGAAGCACTTGCCGCGGGAGGCGCGCTGTCGGAATTGCGCCTCAAGCGCCTGCAGGTGGCGCTCCCAGCCGGGCCATGGGCGGACCTCGGCGTGGATGCGGTAGTTCACATCCACCAGCGCCATGGTCTGGCGCTGCGTGCGGCCTTTCTGATCGGAGCCGGTGACCGACTTGTCGGCGTCGGCCAGTATCGGCTCGGGCTCGGCCGAGCCGCTCATCCACTGGCCGATCGTGCGGGCTGAGGGCATCTTCTCCTTCACCTCGTTGCGCCGAAGAGCGATGAAGCGAGGCTCCTGCAGCACCTCGATCCCTGTGATCTGCCAGCGGAACTGGGCTTGGGTCGGGTCGCGGCTCGGTTTGCTGAAGATTGAGTCGAAGATGCCCCGCGCCGCTGAAGGCGTCGGGATGGGGTAGCTGAAGCGCTCCACCTTCATCTCGGGACGTGAGAAGCAGGCAAAGTCGCCCCAGACCTCGATCGCCTGGTCCTTCGGTTTCATGTAGCTCCCTCCCTTTCGTGTCGCTACGCGATGATGACGCCTGCGTCCGGCGAAACAAACCCCCTCCTTTCGCAGTAGTGGTCGCCACGCAAGATGAACCAATCGTCTGCGTACTCTCGACCGGGCACGACCGGCACTCGCTCGATGTAGTCCCTGATCGGGTTGTTGCGACTCGGCTGGTAGACACCCACCGAGTGTGGGCGTGCTCTGGCGATCCACTCGCGGCTGAGGCCGTCCTCGAGCACCTGAGCCGCCAGTTCGTCGAATACATCTTTCTCATAGGGAACCAGCACGTTAATCGTGCTCTGATCGATGATCCGGTAAAGCCGGGCGACCTGCTCGAAATCGAATCGCTTCAGAGCCTTGATAAGTGGCTTCTTCTCGTCGTCGCCTCCGGCGAGATCTTTCAGATCGTAGAGCGCGCGGTAATAGCGATCGAAGACCTCCGGGTCGTTGATGTCAATATCTCCCCCGCGCTCCCGAAGCATCATCTCCGTCACAGTGGCTGCCTGCTGATACCCGCCGCCAGGGTAGAGGCGATCATCATCCGGCATGAATACGTGGACATCGCCGGAGTCAGCTCTACCCTCGCGGTTGCACCGCCCGGCGGCCTGTGCAATCGAATCGAGTGGTGCGAGCGCACGATATACTGCGGGAAAGTCAATATCGACGCCTGCTTCCACGCACTGGGTGGAGACGAGCCTGCATGGCTCCTCGGCTTTGAGGCGCCGTCGTATATGCGCCAGCACTGCGAGCCTGTGTGCCGGGCACATGCTGGTGGAGAGATGGAAGAGGCCGTCTACCCGGTGAGCATTCAGTTCATGATACAACTCCAGCGCGTGACGCTTCAGATTCGTGATGCACAGAACCTGATCGCGCTCTGCAAGCTCCAAGGCCAGCTCCTTCCAGCTTCGCTTCATGCGGTTCTCAGGCCAGCGCACGGCCGTCCGTCGCGCACGGTCGAAGAGTTGGAGATTGTCGGGTACGATCTCTCGAGGCCGCCAGCCGGTGGCGCAGTAGCGACTGACGCTCTCGTGGAGATGATCGAACGCTGGCTGCGTCGCGGTGGAGAACACGACCGTCGTATCGTACCGATCCGACAGGCGCGAGAGCGTGGCGAGTTCGGCGGGGAGTGTCTGGACTTCATCGAAGAGGATCACGCTGCGCGCGAGCCGGTGAAGTTTCCGGCATGCCCGCGGGCGGTTCGACATGAGCGACTCCAGCATCTGGACGCTGGTGGTGACCACGATCGGCGCGTCCCAGTTCTCGGCCAGCAGGCGTCCTTGCCTGTCCAGGTCGTCCGCCTCTTCCGCCGGAGGTCGCGCCAGGCTGTGGTCCTCAATGATGGAGTTCGGCTCCCCCTCCAGGATCGGCCCGAGCGCCTTCTGGCAGACCTGAACCGTCTGGTCGATGATGCTCAGATAGGGGAGTACGAGGACAATTCGGCGCAGATCGTGCATGCGGGCGTGCCGGAGCGCGAAAGCGAGCATGCTCAGCGTCTTACCCGCCCCTGTGGGGGCAGTGAGTGTGAACAGCCCAGGCACTTCCTTGCCGGCGGTGGTGCAGGCATCGAGAAGGTCATTCCGAAGCTGCTGCACGTGTTCGGGAGCATCTGACGTGGCCCTCAACTGCTCAATGTACACGCGAAGATGCATTTCCGCCAGAGCCGGGTCGAGGGCAGGTCCAGGAGCCCGGTACGCGGGAGCGTCGGGGCCGGTGGCATTGAAGTGAGCCTCGGTCTCGATGAAGTCGGCATCCACCAGCGCAGAGAAGAGCATACGGATATCGAGCGCCAGTGCCGCCGGCTCGGAATGCAGGTCCTCTCGATAGACCGATCCCGCGGTAAGAGGCGGGAGGTCGATGCCGTCGGCGCAGAGACGCTCGACCAGCAGTTTAGTATCTTGCCCGGACAGCCGTAGGCTCTGTGGATGACTGTGCGCGAGCTTTTCAGGCGACAGGCCCTGGACCGCATCATCGGAAAGCTGCTGCAGACCGATGTGATGCCCCTGGATGGCGAGAGCCGGCCCAACTCCCTGGAGTCCGTACTTCAGAAGACAAGCCCACGCGCCGGGTGACCAGTGATCGATGCCGCGCTCTAGCCCATCGAGGCGGCGCTGGAAGAGGTTACCGTATTTCCCGAGGTCATGGAGCAGTCCAGCGATTGCGGCGTCTTCCGCGGCGCCGAATGCTCTCGCGTACTGCGCGGCTCGTTCGCTTACGGCGTGGAGGTGGGTGGCGACCGGATCATCATGACCCCATCTGGAACGAGTGTGAGCGCGGAACGGCACATCTTGGGTGTCGCGAGTCACGGTATACCCTCCCCGGTGCGTAGAGTCACCTATGGACTTCACTCACTGTGAGCCTCAAATGGAATGTACTTAACTGCCGTCAGCTGTCTATCGTACTGTCCCAATGTGGTAATTTCGCCGCATGCGCAGTTGGGCCTTCTCACACATCCTCCGATTCCTATCGACCCTCACATTCCTGGTGACGGGTGCTTCCGCCCTGCTCTTTGGCTGCAGTGAAGACGAGCGGGACAGATCTCGGATCCGGCCAAAACCTGTGCAATCTGAGTGGAGACACAGAGGTAACCTGGTGAGCCCCAGTCTCCTCGCGAAGGTTTCCGGACACATCTATGGAAGGTGCAAGCTACCATTGCTGCCTGTTAAGCTTGGCAACGAACAGGTCGAACGATTCTGGGGAGGCCCTGGTGACTCCCCATTTCTCGCTCGCCCTGCTGTGCTCACCCGACGGAGGACGCCATGCCAGCGCCTGAGCCCGGACAGCTTGTAGTCCTGCGCAGCAGGCCTGGTGTGGTTCGAGACGTTGCGAGTGCGCAGCCGACCGATGGTGATGGCCAAGCGCAGACATTCGTCACTGTAGACTATATAGATGGGGATCAGAACCCGGAGACCGACACGGTTGTGTGGCAGCGCGAATCACAGGGCACAACGCTGTCTTCTCTCAGCTTCCCCGTCATCGACGACCGTGACAATCCACCCAGTCGTCCTGAGGCTTTCAGCAGTCTCCTCGACTCTCTGCGCTGGGCGAGCATGGGCCAACAGGGAATCCTCCGGGGAGCCGGCATCGATGGGTTGGTCGCGCCCCTGTTTGGCGCGGTGCAGGTCGAGGACTATCAGCTGCACCCCGTCCTGAAGGCGATGTCTCGCCCGCGCATCGAGCTGCTGCTTGCCGACGATGTGGGCCTCGGCAAGACCATCGAGGCCGGGCTTATTGCGACGGAGCTCATAGCGCGGCGGAGAATCCGCAGAATCCTCATCATCTGCCCGGCGTCGCTCCAGATCCAGTGGCAGGAGGAGATGCACGAGAAGTTCACTCTCGACTTCACGATCCTCGACAGGGACCGCATCTTCGAGATCCAGCGGACCCTTGGGATGGACGCGAATCCGTGGTTGACGACACCCCGTGTGATCACCTCAATGGACTTCCTCCGTCAGCCGGATGTGCAAGAGGATTTCATGACGGGTGTCAGCACTCTTCAGCGTCCAGAGACGGGCTCACCCGCCTGGGACCTTCTCATCGTGGACGAGGCTCACAACTTCATGCCGTCCGCATTCGGCACGGACAGCCAGCGGTGTCGCATGCTCAGGAAGATCAGCCCGCACTTCGAGCACCGACTGCTGCTGACGGCCACGCCGCACAACGGCCACACCGCCTCCTTTGCCGGACTGCTTGAGCTTCTGTCCCCTGTGCGTTTCCAGCAGAAGCATACGCTTGCCGAAGATGACCACAGACAGATCGAGGAGACCGTGGTACGGCGCCTCAAGTCAGAGCTGAACGAGCGAGGAGCCGTGAAGCGCTTCCCGAAGCGCATTGTACGCAGCCGCCCTGTGGAGTTTGGCTCCGCAGAGAGCGAGCTGTTCGCCGCCGTCGAGTCCTACCGAAGGGCGGCTCTGAGAGCTGCGTCGGGCATGGATCGTCGTGACGCCCAGATCCTCCGCTTTCTTGTCAGCATCTTGGTCAAGCGTCTGCTCTCCAGCAGCTACGCGTTCGCTCGGAGCTGGTGGAGCCACGTGGTCGGCTACGATGTGGAGGCGGTATCAGACGCTGAGGTCGCGAACGCGGTGACCCGCGCCCAGGCCGATCTTGACGACGACGTCGAGCGAGGGAGACGCGAGGAGGACGCCGTGCGACAGGGCGCTGCCTGGCTGCGCGGCAGGCGCCCTGAACTCGCCGAACAGGCCAGGGCGGTGAACGCGGCGCTTGAGGATATCGGCTGGACTCCCGAGCGGCTTCAAAGCGAACTCGCTGACGGGCCGCTGCCGCCCGATGCGCGCTGGGACGCGCTGAGAGCATGGATCGAGGAGAAGCTGCGCCAGGATGGTCAGTTCCGGGACGACGAGCGAGCCATCATCTTTACGGAGTACAAGGACACGCTCGACTACCTGCTGTGGCGACTCGAGAAGGACGAGCTGACCGAGCCAGTCGTCCAGCACCTCTTCGGCGGGGTGCCCTCCGCTCAGCGCGAAGTGGTGAAGGAAGCCTTCAATGATCCCACGGGTCCGGTCCGCATGCTTGTCGCGACTGACGTGGCCTCCGAGGGCCTGAACCTGCAGACCTCCTGTCGCTATGTCTTCAACCAGGACATACCCTGGAACCCGATGCGTCTCGACCAGCGTATCGGTCGCGTCGATCGCCACGGGCAGGGCCGCGATGTCTACGCCTTCCACTTCACCTCCGATGAGCAGGCCGATCTCCGGTTCCTCGACCATGTAGCCAGAAAGGTGGACCAGGTCAGAGAGGATCTGGGCAATGTCGGTGAGATCATCGATGAGACCACCAATGAGCACTTCACGAAGCAGGCGGTCGGTGGCGAGGAGTTTGAGCGTCGCGTAGATGCGGTTCGCGATCAGGATCAGGCCGGGGAGGATTACTCCGGGCGCGATCGGGGCTCCGAGGAGGAGTACCGCAAAGCCATTCAGGCCATGCGCGCCGAGGAGCTCAGACTCGGTCTGAACGAGCAGAACATGGCGCAGGTACTTCGTCTGGCCATGGCGGCCTCTCGTGGTCAGCTCGAGAAGGTGGACGGACCAGCCGATCAGTCAGCGCCGAGCATCTACCGCATTCAGGAGGTCCCTCCCGGATGGGAGGAGGTCATCGACAGAAGCGTCCGCATTCGCAAGGGTCCAGCCGCATCCGCGCTCCCGAAGCTGGTCTTCGATCCCGACTACTTCATCAAGCAGGACGCTCAGTATCCGGTCTTCAGGCCCCGACCTGACGTGCGGCTGATACGCCTCGGCCACCCGCTCATGCGGCGCGCCATCGGCCACTTCCGACGGCAGCTCTGGGAGAAGGACGGCGGCCACTGGACGATCGTCGGATCCGAGTTGCCCGGTGGGACCGACGCCATCCTGATCCTGCACGCGCTCTGTAGCGCCACCAGCGAGGCCAAGCAGACCATCCACGAGGAGGTCCGAAGCTGGCCATTCATCGTCGAAGGACGCGAACTCGCGCCGGTGGACGAGGCCTACTGGTTGGAACTGAGGGGCCTGGACACCTTCGGCCTGTCTCCGGACGCGGTCTCCGACTGGCACCGGCGCTTCCGTGAGCTCTGGCTCGACCACGAAGCTGCGCTGAAGGACGTCCTGCGTTCCCATGAGGAGGAGTGGACGGCCGAGCTGAGCGAGACGCTCGACGCCGCGCGCGAGCAGGCCCTTGAGGCGACGCGCGAGGCGTACGCGGAACGCATCGCCGAGATCGGGGCGCAGGACACTCCCAGGGGCCTCGAGAAGCTGAGGCGTGAGCTGATTGCGGCCGAACAGAAGGCCCTGCAGCGCACCTTCGACGAAGAGGAGAACCGGCGCCGTCGGGAGCACCTTCGGCAGCTTGAGCGAGAGCTCTCCGAGGCCGAGTGGCAGCGGCAGCACAGCCAGCTCCAGATGCTGAAGGAGCAGCTTGAGACCGAGCGCGACAGGCTGCTTGACAGGGCCATACCGAAACGCTACAGCCTCGCGCGGGTCGATGTGCAGCCGATCGGCGTGGAGTACCGGGTACGCGCTCGCAGGTAGGGGGTTCAGTAATGCCTGAAGAGGAGACGCTCAACCCGTGGTGGGCCGACCTTCGCCACGGCGGCATGATCATCTCGCCCGCGGTGCTGGATGAGACCTTCCCTTCCGGCGCGTCCTCAGTCGATGGTCGCCCCTATCAGAAGCTGCGCGACGCCTGGAACCGCTTCGAGGCCTGGCTCAGCAGTGCCGAAAGCGACTCCGGCAGCGCCGCGCCGCTGCACCGATGGCTTGATGCCGTGCTGGAGGAGTACCTTGGGCACCCGGCTGACCGCTGGCTGAAGGGCGCGCACGTTGGCGAGCAGTTCAAGGCCGAGACCCTCGCCGGCGAGAGGCTGCGGCCCAACCGCGTGCTGATGCGCGACGGTGAGGGAGAGGCCGCGCTGCTGTTGATGGTCGATCGCAACAAGCGCATCGGCATCGGGCGGGGGCGGCGCACCTACGCCAACCTCCTGCATCTGCTCCGCGAGACCGGAAACAAGCTCGGTCTGCTGACCAATGGCGTGCAGTTCCGCCTCGTCTACGCCGGCCTCGATCACGATGCCTGGGTGGAGTGGGACGCCGAGGCCTGGTTCGCGGAGGGCGAGCGCCGCCGGCAGCTTGGCGGCCTCGTCACGCTGCTGGGGCAGCAGGGCATGCAGGCCCGCGACGGCCTGGCATTCCCGCTGCTGGATGCCGTCGAGACCTCGCGCGACAAGCAGGGCGAGCTGTCGCAGGTCATGGGCGAGCAGGTCCGCCGAGCCATCGAGACCGTCCTCTCGCGCGTGGACAGGGCCGCCCGCGCCAACCCCGAGCTTCTCGATGGCCTGCGCCACGATCCCGAGACCGGCGAGGCCCTCGACGAGACCGAGTGGCTGGCGGCGCTGTTTCAGGCCGCAACGCGCCTGGTGATGCGTCTCGTCGTCGCCCTGTTCGCCGAGGCCCGCGACCTGCTGCCGAAGAGCCTGGAGTCCTACTACCACTCCTACTCCGTCGAGGGCCTCTTCGAGCAGCTCACCAGCGCGGAGGCCAATGAGGGCACCGCCACGCTGGAGGACCGCCACTACGCCTGGTCGCGGCTCATGTCGTTGTTCAGGCTCATCCACGAGGGGTCGAGCCACCCCGACCTTCCAGTCCCCGAGTACGGTGGAACGCTCTTCCGGCGGGGCGACGGCGCTTCCCCCGATCCGATCGTGCGCGCGCTCGCCATCTTCGAGTCCGGTGACTTCGAGATGTCAGACCTCGCCGTGCTGCGGGTGCTCCGGCTGCTGAAGATCGGCCGTGTGAAGGCACGCCGGGGCAGGCAGGCCAGTTGGGTCTCCGGGCCGGTGGACTTCTCCGATCTGCGCACCGAGTACATCGGCATGATCTACGAGGGCCTGCTCGACTTCCAGCTCCGGCAGGTCGGCGAGGATGAGGGCGCCGTGGTCTTCCTCAACATCGGCCAGGAGCCCGCCCTGCCGCTCTCGCTGCTTGAGGGCATGGATGATGCGGACCTCAATGACCTGCTCGGGAAGCTCAAGGCCGAGAGGGCCAAGGGCCCTGACCTCAGCGAGGACGAGGAGGACGAAGAGGAGCTTGAGGAGCTCGAGGAGCTGGAGGAGGAGGCCGAAGAGGAGGAGGAAGAGCCCGGGGAGGAGCCTGAGGAGGACCTGACCGAGCGCGAGGAGCTTCGCCTGCAGGTGCACGAGTGGGCCGTGCATGCGGTGAAGGTCGCCGGTCTGGTGAGCCAGCCGCGCGGCGAGAGGCCCGACCGGGACGCCTACGAGGAGGAGTGCCGGGAGGAGGCCGTCAGTCTCATCAGGCAGATTGTTGCGCCGGGCGAGATGTACCTGATCCGCTCCGGCGGCACCCGCAAGGGCACCGGCACTTTCTACACCCGCCCGCAGCTCGCCGTGCCCACCACGCACCGCACGCTCAGGCCGCTCGCCTACGATGTCGAGCAGGAGGATGAGCCGCCGCGAACGCCCGCGGAGATCCTCTCGCTGAAGGTCTGCGCTCCGGCCGTGGGGTCAGGGTCATTCCTCGTGGCCGCGCTGCGCTATCTGACCGACGCTCTCTACGAGTCCCTGCACTACCACCGTCGCGTCCGCGAGGCCGAGGCCGGCACCGTCATCACGCTTCCCTTCGGCGAGAAGGACACCGGCGGGCCGTTCCCGGAGCGCCTGCCCGTCCCGCCCGACGACGAGCGCTTCGAGCACATGCTCAAGGCGCGCCTCAAGCGCCATGTCGTCGAGCGCTGCATCTACGGCGTGGACATCAACCCCATGGCCGTGGAGCTTGCCCGCCTCAGCCTGTGGATCGAGACCATGGACCGCGAGCTGCCCTTCGAGTTCCTCGACCACAAGCTCAAGGTCGGCAACAGCCTCGTCGGCTGCTGGCTGGACCGCTACCAGGACTACCCCGCCCGCGCCTGGGAGCGCGACGCCGGCGACAGCGGCGCCGACTACCGCGCCGTCAACTTCCGCAAGGGCGAGGTCTCACAGCGCATTAAGGACACCCGCAACGAGACCGTCAAGGACGAGCTGCGCTCGTGGATCGAGGAGCGCGGGCCGCAGCAGGTCATGCGCTTCGGCGATGAGCGCGAGACCGGCCTGGAGGTGCAGGAGGACGCGCGCGAGCAGTTCGAGCACATCCACGATATGCCCCGGCACCTGCGCGAGGACGCCTACCGCCGGTGGCAGCAGAGCGATGAGTTCGAGGAGCTGAGGCAGGCCTTCGACCGTTGGTGCGCCATCTGGTTCTGGCCGATGGAGGACGAGACCGCGCCGCGGCTCACCCCCGCGCGCTTCCACGAGGACGACCCGCGCCTTGCGGAGATCGCGCGCGAGGTGGCCCGCGAGCAGCGCTTCTTCCACTGGGAGCTGGAGTTCCCGGACGTCTTCACGCCCGACAGCCGCGGCTTCGACGCCGTCCTCGGCAACCCGCCGTGGGAGATCATGAAGCCGATCTCCAAGGAGTTCTTCTCGCGCTACGACCCGATCTACCGCGCCCGCGGCAAACAGGAGGCGCTCGACGTGCAGCAGGCGCTCTTCGAGCGCGATCCCCGGATCGAGCGCCGGTGGCTGGAGTACTGCGCCTCCTTCCGCGCGATGAGCAACTGGGTCAAGCACAGCGAGGAGCCCTTCGACTTCCCGTTGCGCGGTAAGGGGCAGAAGGCCGTCAAGGAGCAATGGGAGCGCATCCGGGACAGGCGCAGCGGCGTCGCGCATCCCGAGCATCCCTACCGGCATCAGGGCAGCGCCGACCTCAACACCTACAAGATGTTCCTGGAGGTCTCGCATCATCTCCTCCGTGACGGCGGCCGGCTCGGTATGCTCGCGCCCTCGGGCATCTACACCGACAAGGGCACCCAGGACCTGCGGCGCCTCTTTTTGGAGGAGTCAGCCTGGGAGTGGCTGTTCGGCTTCGAGAACCGGAAGGGCATCTTCCGCATCCATCGGTCCTTCAAGTTCTGCCCCCTGATTGTGGAGCGCGACGGGAGGACCGACGCCATTCGGGCCGCCTTCATGCGCCGCGACCTGGAGGACTGGGAGCAGTCGGAGCCGCCCACCATGCCCGTCACGCGCGAGCAGGTGGAGCGCTTCAGCCCGGAGACGCTCTCGCTGCTGGAGTTCGGCAGCCGGCGTGAGCTTGAGATCTGCGACAGGCTCTACGCGGAGCATCCCCTCCTCGGCCACGAGGGGCCCGACGCCTGGAACGTGGAGTTCACCACCGAGTTCCATATGACAAACGACTCCGAACTCTTCCCGCCGA
>JBNGDZ010000125.1:7459-10677 GCA_049975765.1 Armatimonadota bacterium | reverse complement strand
CCAGCTCCCGGGCCGAGGGATGCGTCCAGCCCGCATCCAGCGCCTCGGGGAGCACCACGATGGCGCAGTCCTCCTCAGCCGCCCGCTGGATCATCCGCTCCGCCCGAGCCAGGTTATCCTGCAGCTGCCCACCCTCCACCAGCATCTGTGCCATGCCAAGCCGGAATCGCGCCACAACCTCACCCCTCGCTGTCCGAGGCCTTTGACCTGCGTAGGTTGACCGCAGGCACCGCGTAGGAGCTGTCGCGGCCCACATGTGAGTTCACGCGGGAGGCCGAATGGTAGCGCCCCTACTGCTGCGCCTCCTCACCGAGGACGCCCGTGACCTCCAGCCTGCGGATGCTGTTGGAGCGGTTGGTCTGCTTGCGCGCGGCATTGATCATGGTGACGTGCACCCAGAAGTCGGTAGCCCCCTTGAAGCGCTCGTCCTCCGAGAGGTTGAAGCTGATAGTCCCGACATAGCGCCCCGAGGCGTCCTCCCTGCCGCCCGTGGTCTCGCTGATCAGCAGCTCCTCGCCGTCGAGCGAGACGCCGATCTCGTTGTGCGCGGCCAGCGAGCGGTGCGAGTAGGTCTCGACGGCGATGCGGACCTCCTCGAAGGGTCGCTCGGAGGTGAAGTGCCAGCGCAGCGTGGAGCGCACGGTCTCCCCGTCCTGTCCCTGGACCCACACCCTGCCGCGATCCCAGTTGAGGTACCGGGCGCCGTCGATCTGCGCGAGGTGCATCGAGCGGGGGGCCTGGAAGTCATCGATCCATTCGAAGCGCCCTCCGCGGTGCACCGGCTCGATCCGCACAGCGCGCTCCTCCGGCGGCACCGTCTCGCCGCCTATCGTCAGGTCGCTGAGCCATGCCGCGGGCTGATCCGCCGGCCCGTCGGCGGACATTGCCAGCCGCACCCACAGGTTCTGCCCGCCGAAGTCGGCCAACGGCTGACCGGCCGTCATCTCATGCCAAGTGTGCCCGTCCGCCGACCACGAGGCGCTGAGCGTCGCCTCCGCGCCCTCCACGGGCTGGAAGTCGGCCGCCAGCACCGGCCGGCGCATCTCGAAGGCGCTCCACAGGTGATAGGTCAGCGATGCGCTCTCCCCGCCCAGCAGGCCCAGCCGCTCCTCCCAGCCATCCCATCGCAGGGCCAGGAAGCCGTCGATGGTGGCGTCATCGATGAACTTCTGCGACAGGAAGTCATCGGCGTACTCGAAGCGGCTCTCCTGGTCGCCGGCGACCTCCACCGGCTGGCCATACGACCAGTTGGCGCTGGGCAGGGGCAGGCGCGAGGTGTCTGTCTCGTGACACATCTCGCGGACGCGGAAGAACCACCCCCGCCATCTCGCCAGCCTGGGCTCGTCGGTCTGCATCCACACGTAGGGGCTGCCGTGGATCCCGTCCACAGCGTAGAAGAACATGGGAATGTTGAACTCGCGGCAGACGTCCACCTGGTCCTGCGAGGACGACCACGGCTCGATCTCGGGGCTGGCGTTGATGCAGTTGATGACGGGCAGCCCCGTGGCGACGTATTTCATGAGGTACTTGCGGAACTCCTGAGCGTTGAGCCGGTAGGGGTCGATGATCCAGCCGTCGGCCCGGACCTTGGCGTGCGGGGTGTCATATGGCGTGAACCACTGGTAGACGGTGAGGTCGTAGTTCTCCTTGATGTGATCGTAGAGCGCGTTCTGGACGGCGAGGCCGTTGTTCCACGCGATGTTCTCCTCGCTGGGGCAGACGATGTCGATCAGCTCCAGGGGGAGGTGCTGCAGCAGGTCGTCGGTGTTGGCGAGGTAATCCTCGATGGGCCCCTCCAGCGTAACGCGGTCGTAGGTGTACAGGCACACCAGCACGAACTGCCCGCGCTCGTCGGCGTCCCTGATACGCTGGGCGTACTTCTCGTAGGTCTCCTCATCGCGTGGGCCGTAGAACTTCAGGCAGGTGAAGTCCAGCACCTCGAAGTCCTGCCCGTACATGCCCACATCCGAGAAGTCGATCGAGTCCTGCCCCACGGCGGCGCCGCACGTAACCGCCAGTGCGACGATCAGAGCCATCGTGCGATGGAGCATCTCTCGCCCTCCTCTACTGCCCCTCGACCTCGAAGGCCACTATTGCATGTGCCTGAGCGTCACCATGCGGACCTTCGTCCCCTCCCACGTCAGTCCGCATCAGCGGCCGAGCTTGGCCGAGAGGGCCACAATCAGAGCTGAGCTTCGTCGCCGGCCAGCCACAGCTCCGCGCGCCGCACCGAGAAGCAGTCATCGCCTGAGAAGACCAGGTGCAGCACGCGGCCGTCCTCGCTCATCCACTTCGTGGGGAAACGCCCGCTCTCGCCCGGTCCAACGTCCCAGCGCTGCGTGAAGTGCACGGTGCTCCACGGCCCCCACGGCTCGGGCGCCTCATAGACGCCGAAGCCGCCCTCGAAGCGAATGTCGTCGCCCGGCAGCGCCTGCCACCACAGGTAGCGGCCCAGAGGTGCGCACCAGGTGATACCTGAGCGGTAGCACCGCTCCGGATGCTCGAAGACCGCCGCGCGGTCGGCGATGTCGGCGCTCCAGCGCGGCTGCCCGTTCGCGAGACCGGCGAAGAACTCCCACGCGTCGCGCCGGGGCAGCCGATCCCTCGGCACGCGAGCCAGCACCATGCGATCGGCGGGCTCGTAGGCGCCGTCGCTGTCGAACGAGTAGACGTAGACGAAGCCATCGCGGGCCCCGGCGTAGCTGCGGCCGAAGTTCAGCAGCGTCGGGCAGCCGAAGCTGGTCTCCAGCCGCCAGTCGGCCCACGTCCACGTGCCCCCGTGGTCGTCGGACCATGCGAGCTGCGAGTTGCCGGCGTTGCGCACCAGCATGTACAGCCGCCCATCGACCATCAGCATCCCGGAGGCCTTGCGGCCGGAGCGCCCGTCGCCGCGCTGCTCTGCGCTGTCGGACCGGATGTTCTCGCCCTCGGGATCGCCCGGCCCGCCGGTCACGCGCGCCAGCCCGAGGCTGAGCTTCTCGGGCAGCCTGGGGTCGAAGCCCCAGCCATCGCCGTAGGCGGTGTAGAGCGCGTCATCGTCGCCCCACGTGATCGGCCAGTTGTCGCTGCCCCGAGCGCGCCGAACGATCTGCTGCTGCGGGGCCCAGCCGAGGCCGAGGATCGTGTCGCTGGGCGGGTAGGGCGCGGCGGGGTGCGGTGCCGCCGATCGCACAGACGCGACGATTGGCTCCAGGAACGGGCGCAGCACGTCATAATGG
>JBNGDZ010000125.1:0-7449 GCA_049975765.1 Armatimonadota bacterium | reverse complement strand
GCCGCTCCACTGCCGCGCCCAGTCCGAGCCGGCCCGGGCGATGACCAAGTCAAGGCTGGGCATGACCACGATGAGGCTCTCGTGCAGGCCCCAGGACCAGTAGGCGTCGCGCGGCACGCCCCCAAGCGTCCCGTCCGCGTTGTTCCACCACAGCAGGCCGTAGTGATCCCAGGCGGGTCCGTGAGGGTCGGCGTTCCCGACCGCCAGGCCTGAGAGTGCCGCATCCACCGTGCGCGCCAGATCAACGAAGCTCGCGGGGATGATCTGCTCGTCCCGCCAGCGCCCGCCGCGCAGATGCAGGTACCCGATGCGCGCCATCGCCTGGACGTTGGCGTGGATGCCCGAGCCGAACTCCCGCCGCGCGATGCCCTGAATCTCGTGGGGGCGATAGGCATTGTCGCGCCAGCGCAGATCCTCGCGCGTGATGCCCAGCGGCGCGAAGACGCGCTCGAACATGAACTCCTGGAGGTCGCGCCCGTAGGCCAGCGTGACGCACTCCGCCAGCCAGTTCGGGCCGCAGTCGCTGTAGGCCCACGCGGTTCCCGGCTCGAAGACCAGCGGCGAGTAGCCACCCGGCTTCTCGAAGCCGGCCGTGTGTGTGGCGAGGTGCCGAAGGGTTATGGCCTCGATCCAGTCCTCGCGGTTGCCCTCCGTCTGATCGCCGAAGCCCGGGTGGTGGTCGCGGGCGCGGTCGTCGAGGTCCATCAGACCATCCGCGATCGCCAGACCCAGAGCCATGGCGCCGATCGACTTGGTGGTGGACTTGAGGTCATAGCGTCGCGCCTGGTCGCCCCAGGCCATCACCTGCCGCCCGCCGCGGATGATGCACCCCGAGCCCCCGCCGGTGAGGGCGTAGTCGCGGGCCTCCGCCAGAAGCGCGGAATCCATGCCCATCTCGGCGGGAGTGGCGCGCTGCCACTGATCATCGGGCCACGGCCACCCGGCCTGCACCTGCGCGCAGGCTGCCATGCCCAGCACCGTCAGCATCGCGAGCTCAGTCACGGACAGCAATCCTACACACCTCCCCATGGGCGGGTCCGCCATGCAGTGGCAGCGGTTGATCGTCCGGCGGTGGCTGCTGCCACCCTTTACTGTCGCGCATCGTCAGACCTTGCGCTCGCGCTACCGGGTCATCGCGCGGGGACGAACACCGCGTGGGGCGAAACGCGGCCCCACATCTCCCCGTCAGTGTCGCTGCCGAGCTGCACGAACTCCAGCGCGGCGCCCTCGGGGATATCGACCGTCCAGTCGGCCACCTCGGTGTGATCCGGGAAGCGCCCCTGCAGCAGCCTCTCGGCCAGCACCTTATCGCCGCGCCCCACGCGCAGCCGGTAGAGGTGCTTGGGCCGGTAGTTGATCGCCACGCGCCATCGGCCCGGCTCCGGCGGCGCCCAACGCAGCCCCCTCACGATGTCGTCGGTCACCTCGCCGCGTCCGACCCACCACGTCTGCGCGTTGTACCTGCTGTCAGCGGGGTTCCAGATCCGATCGGTCTCGTAGCCGTAGGTGCCCATGCGCTCGGACGCCTCGACCCAGCTTCCCTGCTCGGCCAGCTCCAGGAAGCGCGCGAACAGCTCCTGCCGACGCCCCTCCAGCCGCTCCTGGCGCTGCTGCTCGGCGGCCTCGCGCGCGGCGGCCCAGGCCTCGTACGAGCGCTCCGTCACGGCCGCCAGCCGCGGCTGCAGCTCATCCCACTGCCGGCGCACGCGCTCGACGATGGACTCCCGGTCGGCCAGGACAATAAGCTCGGTGAGCTGCACATCCTCCAGATCGCACGTAGCGACCCCGTCCTCCCGCTGCAGTTGCAGCTCCGTCAGCTCGCCGGCCGCCAGGCGCAGCGCGTGCGTGGCCTCCAGCCAGTGCGGAAGCTGCACCTGCACGCGCGCCCTGGGGATCGGCGCGAACACGGTGCCCTCGCGGTCCGAGGCGTGGTCGCGGTTGACCAGCACCACCACGGCCGCGTTGGTCCCGCACAGCAGCGTGCGCGTCATCAGCCACTCGGGCTGAGCGCTGGCGAGCGGGTCCGGTGCGCCGGGAGCGTGCGCCGGGCAGCCGGTCGCCAGCAGCTCGCCCACCGCACGCGCCTCCGCGTTGAGGCGCGCCAGCTCCTGCATCATGGCGTGCGCGCCGGGGTCACGCGCGCCGCAGCCCATGTGCTGGCCGTAGGGTGTGAACCACCAGTAGGAGATGGCCCGCGCGCCGGCGGCCAGCGAGTGGTAGAACTCGATGCGCTTCTCCTCCGGGGTCCCGTAGCGGAAGGTGCGGTCCTCGGCGTGGAATGAGGTGGAGTTGAGGATAATGTGCAGCGGGGCGGGCTGGCAGCCGCTGCGCGCGATCTCGGCCACCGCGAAGACGTAGTAGGGCGTGCAGAACTGCCGCACGCGCGCCGGGTGGCTCCAGTAGGCGTCGCGGAGGCGGTTCTGGTAGTAGGGGTCCACCGCGAAGATGTCCGGAAGCTGCCCATACGTGAGCCAGTTCTCGGGCTTGAAGGTCATGTCAACGTTCAGCAGGCTGGGCGTGAGCGGGTCCCGCCCCGTCCACTCCCGCTGGCGCTCAACCAAGCCCTGGGCAAAGACCCCGATACGCTGGTCCCAGGGGAGGTCGTCCACCCGGTAGTCGCTGCAGTCAGGCTCATCGAGCAGGAAGCGGGCATAGAGTCGCTCGCTGCCCACGGTCGCCTCGTTCGGCGCGCTCACCATCAGCCTCAGGTCGGTCTCGGCCAGCAGATCCAGCCCCTCGGCCGAGTCCAGGTAGCCCGTGTGCGCGCCGGCCATGGCCATGTGGGTGTTGAAGAGGTGCTCCTGGAAGGTCTCGCAGCAGTCGCGCACCATCGCCTCCAGCGTCAGCCCCTCATTGCGGTAGCCCCACATGCCCAGGGCGAAGTCCGGCCGCAGCGCCCGCACCACCGCCGCCGTCTGACGCCCAGGGCGTGTCGCCACCGCCACGCAGTGGAAGCCGCCGCGCTCCCAGGCCTCCCCCAGCGGCACCTCCAGCGCCAGCACGCCGCCGGCGCTGCGCAGCTCTCCCGGCGCCGACGGCGCGACCTGCCTGCCATCGATGTTTACGCGCGTGACCTCGAAGTCGCCGCCGCGCAGATAGACCAAGAGGCGATCCATGCCCTGTGCCAGCGCCGTCGAGACGATGGCGGGCCCGACACGTCGCCTCACCGTCGCGGTCACTGACCGGCCGGACGCCTCCACCGCCAGAGCGAGGGGCTCGCGCTCGGGCAGCTCGCGCAGTCGCACCACGACCTCCGCGAAGCCACCGGGCGGGATCGGGGCGGGGCGGACCATCCACCACACCGGAGAGCCGGCGGCCTGCAGGCGCTCTCGCAGAGCCGGCGGCGTGAGGTCATCGTCGTTGAGCAGGAAGCTGGCCGCACGCACGCCGCGATGCTCGGCGTGTCGTGGCGCAAGCTGCTGCGCGAGATCGATCCCCTCCAGCATCACACGCTGCACCGCCGCCGGCTCATCCGAGGTGTTGCGCACGACGGCGTGCAGGTATGCCCCCTGCTTCACGGCCTCCGTGTACTGGCGCGTCTGGCCCAACTCATCGGTGATGCCCCAGCCCTCCCTGAAGTACTGAAGCAGCTCCGGGAACTGCCGGTCAGGCACCCAGGCGCTTGTCTCCACCTCCAGCGCGGCCGTGCAGGTGGTGGCGCAGATGAGCAGGATCAGCCCGACGGTCACGCACAGGACGACTCTCGGTGGCACGGACAGGAGTGTCCGTGCCGCGCCGTCCGTCCGCTCATGGGACGAGCTATCCCGAGCGGACCGGCCCTTCCCCATCTCCGGACGGCAACAGTGGATGGCGCGCTGGCGCATGGTCTCCCTCCGATTACGTCAGATCAGTTCACGAGAGCCGAGCGGCTGATAAGTGCACGCCGGCAGGTCGCATGCGGCATCAGCTCAGGTCGTCATCGACCGGCAGGTCCGGCTGCGGACTGCCCCACGGCTTCTTCGCCCGGTTACGGCAGACCTTCGGGAGTGCAGGACTCGGCGGGCGGCGGCGTGAACATGGAGGCGTGTTGGCGCGCGAGCGATCGCACCGAGGTCAGATCACCCGGGGAGGCCCACCATGACGACAACGAGACTCTTGCTGACTACCGTGAGTCTGGCAATCCTGGCGGTAGTGCCGCTGCACGCCGCCGTGCACATCACCGCACTGGACAAACAGGTGCAGGAGACGGAGGCGGGTCAGCGCGTCATCCAGCCCGTGGTCCTCGCCAACGAGAACGCGCACTACACGCTGACCTACGACGTGATTCGCGACCCCGAGACGCCCGATGAGGTGACCTCCAACTGGTGGCAGTGGACGCAGGGCTACGTGACCATCGGCATGACCGAGCCCTCGCGACCGAACTGGTACTGGCAGGGCTTCCTCCGCTGGACCTTCGACGACGAGAGCCTGCACGTGCGGCCGGCCCAGTTCCGAGTCGTACGCCAGTCAGGGCAGGACGGCATGGTCGAGTACCTCTGGGACACGCCGAAGGTCCGCGCCCGCCTTCGTTTCGCACTCGCCACCGGCTCCGACAAGCTATTGATGTTCGCCGACTGGGAGCCGAAGGGCCAGATCCAGCAGACGCGCATGCAGCTCTCCTGCTATCCGGCGACCTTCGCGGAGCCGCGCAATCGCCGTGTGACGACCGCCCTGGGCACGCGCGAGCCGGGCGAGACCATCGATTTGGACCTGCAGCAAGAGCGGTGGGTGCTGTATGAGGATGTGACCGAGGGCAGGCCCGCGCAGGGCTCGGCCGGGCTGCTGATCGGCACGCCCGAGGCCTTCAGCGCCGTGCAGATTCCGGTCGCCGACTACGGCATCGTGACCACGCTGGAGATGGCGCCGCAGGCGCGGTCCTTCGCGCTGGGCCTGTATGACTTCCCGACGCTGCCGGACTACCAGCGCACGCGGGAGTACTTCGGGCGCTCCGCCGACGCCGAGGCGCGGCAGATCGAGGAGATGGCCGCGGGCGACCTCGACCAGCCGCTCCCGCCGATGCCCATGGACGAGCAGCGCCTGGCGCAGCTTCTGGCGGAGGGCGCCGACATGCTGGACCGGCCCGCGGAGCTGTGGCGCCCCGATCCCGACCCGCTTGACTTCCCGTGGGCGGCGGAGATCCCCGGCGAGCCCATCCGCACAGCGATCTTCTCCCGCCGCTGGACCGCCTGGGAGACCATGGAGCTGGCGAGGCGGCTGGAGATGGACGCCGAGCACCTCTACTTCGATGCCAACGACCGGCTCGTGAACCCCCGCGCCTGGCCCTACGCCGCGCACACGGGCATCGGCGCGCTGCCCCAGGGCGTGGCCGCGCGGCGGGCCGCGGAGCTGGCCTCCGACGAGACCATGGACCTCTTTCTGTGTGGCGGGATTCACGGCACGGGGATCCCGGGCGTGGCCCGCACGGCCATCATGCAGCAGGTCGCCAACGGCGCGGGGCTGCTGATCTGCGGACATGACGCGACGAGTGGCTGGGAGGAGGAGCTGTTCGCCGATCTCGACGCGGAGATGACCGAGAGCGTGCTCGACGGCTTCTCGTGGGAGTTGATCCCCGGCTACCGCGACATCGACCGCGGGCGCGTTGAAGGCGAGCCGCCGGTTCGGGTGTACCGCCACGGAGAGGGCCGCGTGGTGCACCTGAACGTGAACCTGAACACGTACTCCTCGCTGGTGCCCCGCAACGACGCCTCCGAGGGCCTGCAGGCGGCCACCGATCGCTGCCTGGCCATCGCGGCCCGCTGCGCGCTGGCTGCAGCGGGGCGGGAGATGACAGACTCGCGGGAGGACGGCGATAGCCTCCTGATCCGCGTGCAGGATGATCTTGGTCGCGTGCTGCATCTCGACGAGCAGGCGGACACGCGCATGCTCGATCTGCCAGTCCTGCCCACCGGACGCACCTACTACACGGACATCCTGGTCCGGAACGCGGCCGGCGAGACGATCGGCATGGCCTCGCGCGTGCAGGGCCCGGTGCTGGAGGCCGAGCGGGCGCGGATCATCGGCCTGTCCATCTCACCCGCCACGGTAACCCACGAGCCCGCGGTGCCCATGGTGGAGATGCCCGATGGCGGCACGGTCGAGTGCACCGCGCGCCTGCAGAACCTGGGCGATGACGCCTGGCTGCGCTGGGAGGTCCGCGACGCCTTCGACCGCCTCGTGGCACGGGAGATGACCCGCGTGAGCCCGGGCGAGGAGGCCGCGTCAGCGTCCCTCGACCTCCCCCCACCGGTCACCGTCTGCCACAGGCTGGACGTGGCGCTGACGCGGGAGGACGAGGAGCTGTCCTACGCGCGCCAGCGCTTCACCATGTCGATGGACTACCCCTACGATGACTTCACCGCGCTGATGTGGACCTACGCCGGCGGCGACCCGTTTCTGCGCCGCACCGACCGCATGTGCTACGAGTGGGGCGCGGACATGTGCGACCTCTGCCACATGGGCGGCTACTCCGACGCCGGCGCGGCGAGGGAGTACGAGGTGAGCGCGCGGTCCGGGCTGCGCCTCGTCCCCTACGTCACCCGCATCGCCGGGAGCGCGAACGAGGAGTACGAGCGCGTCCCGTGCCTGCACAGCCCGGATTACATCACCGCCGAGCGAGAGAAGCTGACCACGACCTGCCGGCAGGCCGCCCCCTACTCCCCCGCCGCCTACACCCTGGGCGACGAGAACTACCTCTTCCGCGGCGACTTCGAGTGCTGCCATACGGAGTGGTCGGTGGCGACCTTCCAGCAGTGGCTGCAGGGCAAGTACGGCACCATCGCAGCGCTCAACGCAGCCTGGGCCAGCGACTACGCCGACTTCACGGAGATCCAGCGGCCCATGATCCTCTCGGAGGCCGCGGAGCAGACGGAGAGCTTCGCGCCCTGGATCGATCACAAGCTCTTCATGGACACCGCCTTCGCCGATGCCCACGAGCGGGCCGCCGGCTTCGTGCGCGCCCAGGACCCCGGCGCCAAGGTCGGCTGGGACGGTCTGCTGGGCTACAACTGGCGGGCCGGCTACGACTTCGACAAGCTCACCCGCACCCTCGAACTGAATGAGACCTACACAATGCAGTGGCTGGAGGGTGAGCTGGTGCGCTCCTTCAAGCGCGACGATGCGCTCACGGGCAAGTGGGGTAACGCCATCGCCGACAATGAGGAGGGCTGGCACGCCTTCCCGTGGGACTGCCTGCTGGCCGGCGACAACTCCGTGTGGTGGTGGACCTCCTGGGGCTGCGACTACATCCCCTTCAACCCGGACCTGTCGCAGAGCACGTTCGGCCAGTGGTTCTTCGAGGCCGTCCGCGAGACCGCTTCGGGCCCCGGCAAGCTGCTGCTGAACGCGGGGCGGCAGCACTCCCCCATCGCCGTGCTGTACTCGCACCGCGACCTGTTCGCCGCCACTATCATGGGCCAGATGGTCCAGGATCAGCCCTGGGCGGGTGACGGGCACTTCCTGGACCAGCACGAG
>JBNGDZ010000124.1:0-10680 GCA_049975765.1 Armatimonadota bacterium | reverse complement strand
GGAGAAGGGCATCCTGCTTCGCCTGCGCTTCGAGCTCGATCAGTACATCAACCTTCGCCCGGTGAAGCTGTATCCAGGCGTGGAGACGCCGCTGCGGGACAAGGGCCCCGAGGACATCGACTTCATCGTGGTCCGCGAGAACACCGAGGGCCTCTACGCCGGAGTGGGCGGGATGCTGCGCAAGAACACCCCGCACGAGGTGGCCGTCCAGGAGGCCGTCTACACGCGCATGGGCGTGGAGCGCTGCGTCCGGTACGCCTTCGACCTGGCGCACACGCGCCAGGAGAAGTCCCTGACACTCGTGGACAAGTCCAACGTCCTGACCTACGGCCACGACCTCTGGCAGCGGACCTTCGCGGAGGTCGCCGGAGAGTATCCGGAGATCGAGACCGATCACGCCTACGTGGACGCCTGCTGCATGTGGATGGTCAAGAACCCAGAGTGGTTCGACGTGATCGTGACCTGCAACATGTTCGGCGACATCATCACCGACCTCGGGGCGATGATCCAGGGCGGGATGGGTGTGGCGGCGTCGGGGAACATCAACCCCGAGGGCGTGTCCATGTTCGAGCCGATCCACGGCTCCGCGCCCAAGTACACCGGCCAGAACGTGATCTGCCCCATCGCCGCCATCGCCGCAGCGGGGATGATGATGGAGCATCTGGGCGAGGTCGAGTGCGGGAAGGCGATCGAGGACGCCGTAATCGCCGCGCTCGGCTCCGGCAAGCTCGGTGACCTCTCCACCAGAAGCGGCGTCTCGACCACGCAGGCCGGGGACCTGGTGGCGTCGCTGGTGGAGTAGGCGCGGCGGGCAGGCACGAGAGATGGCGGCCTATGGGGGGCGGCGCATGGCCCGCGAGGGCACCGCCGCTCTTTGCGTACCGGGCGGCCGGGGGTATAATGAGGCGAGCCGGCCGCCAAACAGGCCTTCTCGTAAGTTCATGCCATGATCACCACACTCCGCTACGGACGCGACGGAATGCAGGTCGAGCTGCCGGATCAGCACGTCGCGCATGTGCTCCGGCAGCGATCGCTTCCTGTACTGCACGATCCGCTCGAGGCGACGCGGCAGGCGCTGGCCGAACCGATCGGCCCCGGGCCCCTGGCCGAGATCGCGCACGGCCGCGAGAACGCCTGCATCGTGGTCAGCGACATCACCCGGCCGGTGCCGAACTCGGTCATCCTCCCGCCGATCCTCGATGCGCTGGGGGAAGCCGGGCTGCCGCCCGAGAAGGTCACGATCCTGGTGGGCACGGGCCTGCACCGCCCCAACACCGACGACGAGCTCCGCGAGATCCTGGGCGAGGAAGTTCTGGCCAGCGGCTGCGAGGTCGTGAACCACATCGCACGCAACGAGGACGAGCAGGTGCGGGTGGGCGTCACGGATCGCGGCATCCCTGCGTTGATCGACCGGCGCTACGTCGAGGCGGATCTGAGGATACTCACGGGGCTGGTGGAGCCGCATCTGATGGCCGGCTACTCGGGCGGGCGCAAGGCCATCTGTCCTGGCATATCAGGCTGCGAGACCATCATGCGCTTCCACGGCCCCGACCTGCTGGAGCCGCCGGCCGCCCGGGCCGGCAATCTCGTGGGCAACCCGGTGCACGAGGAGGCGCTGGCGGTCGCGGACCTCGCGGGCGGCGCGGACTTCATCGTGAACGTGACGCTGGACGAGGAGCGCGCGCTCACGGGTGTCTTCGCCGGGGACATGCGCGCGGCGCACCAGGGGGCCATGGCGCGCTGCGAGGAGCAGGCGAAGGTGGTCCTCGACCAGCCCGTGGACATAGTGGTTACCTCCGGCGGCGGGTATCCCCTGGACTTGACGCTCTACCAGGGTACCAAGGGCATCGTGGCCGCCGGCGCCATCTGCCGCGACGGCGGCACCATCATTGTCGCGCAGCAGAACGCCGAGGGCCTGGGCAGCGAGGACTTCGCCCGGCTGATCACGCACGAGGACGTCCACGAGGTCATCCGCGAGGCGCTGGCCGGCGCGGAGATCTGCATCGACACCTGGCAGCTCCACGTGGTCGAGAAGGTCCTGCGCCGCTGCAACGTCATCAACATCTCGGAGCTGCCGGACGCCGACAGCAGGCGGACGCCATTCGCGTCCGCCGAGAGCGTCGAAGAGGCCGTCGAGCGCGCGCTGGAGGACTATGGTCCGCAGGCGCGAATTGCAGTGATGCCCGAGGGGCCCTACGTGCTGGCCTGTCTTGCCGGCGACCCCGTCGGGCGGATGAGCGTACCCGAGATGCTGCAGATGAGCTGACACCGACACGGGGCGCGGCGGCCGGCCGGCGGGCATTGGGCGGCTCAGACACGCGTTCTGTGAGAGGAGAGCATATCATGGCCGACACATGCGTGTTGGCGTACTCCGGGGGACTGGACACCTCCGTCGCCATTCGCTGGATAGCCGAGACCTACGACGTGGACGTCATCGCGGTGGCGGTGGACGTGGGCGAGGAGGCCGACTACGAGGGCATCCGCCGCAAGGGCGAGGCCGTCGGCGCCGTCGAGTCCATCGTTGTGGACGCCAAGCAGGAGTTCTTCCAGGAGCATATCACGCGGGCCATCGCCGCGAATCTGACCTACGAGCGCAAGTACGTGGCCTTCACCGCCCTGGCGCGCCCGCTGCTGGCCAGGAGGCAGGTGCTGGTGGCCAAGGAGAAGGGCGCCCGCTACGTGGCCCACGGCTGCACCGGCAAGGGCAACGATCAGGTCCGCTTCGAGGTCAGCTACGCGGCGCTGGCGCCGGAGCTTGAGATCATCGCGCCGGCCCGTGAGTGGGGCATGACCCGCGAGGAGGAGATCGACTACGCCGAGGAGCACGACATCCCGGTGCCGGTGGGCAAAGAAAGCCCCTACTCCACCGACACCAACCTCTGGGGCCGCTCCATCGAGTGCGGGGCCATCGAGGACCCCGCGAAGGAGGCGCCGGAGGATGCCTGGGAGTGGACGGTCAGCCCCCTGGAGGCCCCGGACGAGCCCGAGTACGTCACTCTCCGCTTCGACCGGGGGATTCCCGTGGCGCTCAACGGCGAGGAGATGGATGGGGTGGAGCTGGTGAGCGCGCTCAACTCTATCGGCGGCGCCCACGGGGTGGGCCGGACGAACATGATGGAGAACCGGCTGGTGGGCATCAAGTCCCGGGAGCTCTACGAGGCCCCCGCCGCCACCATCATCCTTGAGGCGCACCGCGACCTCGAGAGCCTGGTGCTCGACCGGGAGACGGCGCACCTCAAGCAGCACCTGGAGCTGAAGTACTCCGAGCTGGTCTACTACGGCCTGTGGTTCACACCGCTGCGGGTGGCGCTGGACGCCTTCATGGCCGAGACGCAGAAGCCCGTGAGCGGCGAGGTGACCGTCAAGCTCTACAAGGGCCGCGCCGAGGCCGTGGCGCGCCGGTCCGAGCAGTCGCTGTATGACTTCTCCCTGGCGACCTACGGGGAGGAGGACGTTTTCGATCAGTCAAGCTCCCGCGGGTTCATCGAGATCTTCGGCCTGCCGGCCAAGGTGGCCTCGATGGTCCGCGGGCTGGAGGACTGAGCAGGACCTGCGCGCATAGTCGCGCCAGGAGGACCGAGGCCATGAGCACAGAGCTGCTGATGCCCAACGCCGCCCTGACGCTGGCCGAGCTCATCATCCTGGGGGTGGTGAGCTGGCTGGCGGTGCGGCTCAGCCGGCTCGTGCTCACGGCGCTCTCGCGGATGGAGCCGGTTGAGGGCCGGCACATGATCGGCGATGAGCGGCGGGAGCAGGTGGCCGACCAGCTCGGCCGCTACATCAGCATCCTGGCCGGCCTCGGCGCCATCGGCGTCGTCGGCTACAATGCCTGGCTCACGGCCATGGGCCACTCCGGGCCCGAGCTGATCATGCGCGAGGTCTCGGGGGTCTCGCCCAGGCAGGTGGCCATCTGCGCCGCCGAGATCGCGGCCATCCTGGTGCTGCTCAAGCTCCTCTCCTGGCTGGGCGGGCAGTTCCGGGACTGGGCCGTGGAGCGGCTGAAGGCGGCACCGACGGTCCGCGTTGAGGAGAGCCGCCTGGAGACGCTGGGCACGAACCTGCAGCACCTGATCGAGGCCGCGCTGTGGTATGCCGGCGCGACGCTCATCGCCGGCGCGCTGAACCTGCCCGGGGACGCCGCCTACTGGATCGGCTTCATCTTCTCGCTGGCCGTGGTCTGGGGGCTGGTGCGGCTGATCAGCGACGCCCTTGACGTCGCCATCGACGCCATCTACGAGGGGCTGAGGCGCGACGAGGGCGCCGCGCTGGAGGACAGCAGCCGGCGGCAGGTGCGGCGCATCCTGGACTCGATAAAGAGCATGCTACGCTGGTCAGTGTACGTTGCGGCAGCGGCCTACGTGATCCGCACCGCTCCCCTCGGCGCGGCCGCCTTCGAGTTCTCCAACAACCTCATCCGGGCGGTGGGCATCATCATCCTGGCGCAGCTTGCGCTGGCGGTGGCGATGGGCGTTATGGCGCGGCTCGCCGTCGGCGATGAGGAGGACTCCCGGACCATCCGCCAGCGGCGGGAGACGATGCTGCCGCTGCTGGGGAGCCTGCTGCGCTACGTCATCTACTTCGTGGCCGGCGTGATGGCCGTGCAGCAAATGGGCGTGGATATCACGGCCATCCTGGCCGGGGCGGGCATCGCGGGTCTGGCTATCGGCTTCGGTGCTCAGAGCCTCGTCCAGGACGTCATCAGCGGCTTCTTCACCCTCTTCGAGGGCGAGTACATGGTGGGGGACTTCGTCGAGATCGGGGGAATCGACGGCACTGTGGAGGCGCTCACCCTTCGTCAGACCTCCATCCGGAGGCGGAACGGCTCCCTGGCGATCCTGCCCAACGGGCAGATCAACGAGGTCATCAACTACTCCAAGCGCTTCGTCAAGGCGGTCGTTGACGTGGGCGTGGCCTATGAGGGGGACCTCAACCGGGCACTGGGAGTGCTCGAGGAGATCGCTCGGGACGCGCGCAATGACATCCCCGAGATCACCGGTCCGCCCACCACCCGGGTGTTGGGCTTCAATGCGTCCGATGTCGGCGTGCGGCTGGTGGTTCCGGTCGAGCCGGGCAAGCACTGGGACGTCGCCTGCGAGCTGCGCCGCCGGGTCAAGGTCACCTTCGACGAGGAGGGCGTGGAGATACCGTTCGCGCGCCAGGTCATCATTCTGCAGACGGCCGACGGCCGGCCCCTCGACGAGCTTCCCGTGCGCCTCATCGAGGGCGAGATGGCCTGAGCCGAGGGATACCCCGGGCTGACCGTGGGCCGGTTGCCATGAAGAAGGAGGACGTAATGACAGCCCTGAGGAGAGTCGTGCTGGCGACAGCAGTGCTCGCGGTGCTGGGGCTGACGCTGACCGGATGCCCGCGGCAGCAGGGCGCCGAAGAGGAGATTTCACCGGTGGGGGAGCCCACCATGGCCGCGCCTGAGGAGGAGCCCATCAAGATCGGTGCGCTGTTCGCGGTCACTGGCCCGGCGTCGGCTCTGGGCGAGCCCGAACGCGATACGGCGGTCATGCTCGAAGAGCACATCAACGAGTCGGGCGGCATCGGCGGCAGGCCGATTGAGGTAATTGTGCGCGACACCAAGGGGGACGAGACCGAGGCCCTCAACGCCGCGATGGAGCTCATTGACAAGGAGAACGTGGTGGCGATCGTGGGGCCGAGCCGCTCCGGCACCACGCTGGGCATCGTCGATTACGTCATGCGGTCGAAGGTCCCGCTGATGTCATGCGCTGCCGCCCGCAAGATCACCGACCCGGTGAAGGAGTGGGTCTTCCAGGTGGCACCCGGCGACCGTGACGCGGTCTTCAGGATCTACGGCTACATGCAGGACCAAGCCATCTCCAGGATCGCCCTGCTTACGGCGAGCAGCGGCTTCGGCGAGGAGGGGCGCAAGCAGCTCGAGGAACAGGCCGATGACTTCGGGATCGAGATCGTGACCGCGGAGCAGTTCGCCGACAGCGACAACGACATGACCGCCCAGCTCACCCGGATCCGAGGCACCAGCGCTCAGGCTGTGGTCTGCTGGGGCGTTGGTAAGGCTCCGGCGCTGGTCGCCAGGAACATGCAGCAGCTCGGGATGCAGATTCCTCTCTACCAGAGCCACGGTGTGGCGAACGAGCGGTTCATCGAGGTCGCCGGTGGGGCTGCGGACGGCGTGATTATGCCGGCCGCCAAGCTCATCGTCCTGGACCAGCTCCCTGCGGACGATCCGCAGCTGCCGGCGCTCCGGCAGTACCACGACATGTTCGTGGCCGAGTACGAGCGAGAGCCCGACCACTACGGAGGGCATGCCTGGGACTCGCTGCATATCGTCTTCAAGGCCATCGAGCGGGCGGGTCCGGAGGCGGACCGGGAGGCGATTCGCGACGAGATCGAGGCCACGGAGGCCTTCGTGGGGATCGGCGGAGTGTTCAGCTACTCCGAGAGCGATCACTACGGTCTGTCGCCGGAGGCCTTCGCCATGGTCCGCATCGAGGATGGCCGCTGGACGCTGATCGAGTAGCGACTGTTCACGGTGTGCGGTCCGATGCGGACAGGGCGCAGGTCCGTTCGCGGCACCGCGCTGACCGGCGGCACGCCTTTGACAACCGCGCGGCATGCCGGTAGACTTCGCTCTTAACTGTTCGTGTCATGGCATCGAGATCGAGTGAGGGAGGCGTTCCGATGCGAAGAGCACTGGGATCACTGTGGCCGGTGCCGCTGGCGGTGGGGTTGGGAGTCTTCGTGCTGGCGCTGTATGGCTGTCCACCGGAGCAGGAGCCGATCGAGGCGCCGGGCGAGGGTGCGCCCCCGGGTGGGATGGCCGGCGAGGAGGCCCCAATCAAGATCGGCGGCATCTTCGCCATCACCGGGCCCGCGTCATCGCTGGGTGAGCCGGAGGCCAATACGGCCGAGATGCTGCAGGAGCAGATCAACGCCGAGGGCGGCATCAACAACCGCCGGCTCGAGATCATCGTCCGGGACACCAAGGGCGATGAGACGGAGGGCCTATCGGCGGTTCGGGAGCTGATCGACAAGGAGAACGTGGTGGCCATCGTCGGTCCCAGCCGCTCGGGCACTACACTGGGGCTCATCGAGACGGTGGAGAAGGCCGAAGTGCCACTGGTCTCATGTGCCGCGGCACGGGCCATCACCGAGCCCACCAAGAAGTGGGTCTTCAACACACCCCAGAGCGACGAGGACGCGGTCACGAGGATATACGAGTACCTCAACAATGAGGGCATCACGAAGATCGCCACCATCACGGCCAGCTCAGGTTACGGAATCGAGGGGCTGAAGCAGCTGGAGAAGCTGGCCCCAGACGCGGGCCTCGAGATCGTGGCCAAAGAGGAGTTCGCGGACACCGACAACGACATGACGACGCAGCTCACCAAGATCAAGGGCACCGACGCCGAGGCCATAATCTGCTGGGGGATCGGCCCGGCGCCGGCGCAGATCGCCAAGAACAGGAAGCAGTTGCAGATCGACATCCCGCTGATCATGAGCCACGGCGTGGCCAATCGGCGGTTCATCGAGGGAGCCGGCGATGCTGCCGAGGGCATCATCCTGCCGGCCGGCAAGCTGCTGGTCGCCGAGCAGCTCCCCGACGACGACCCGCAGAAGGAGCTTCTCCTGGAGTACGCTGAGAACTACGAGGAGAAGTTTGGGAAGCCGGCCGACACCTTCGGCGGGCACGCCTGGGACGCCATCATGCTGGTGAAGAACGCCATCGAGGAGAAGGGCGCCGAGCCGGCCGCGATCCGCGAGGGGATCGAGGGCACCGAGGGCTTCGTGGGGATCGGTGGGGTGTTCAACTACGGTCCCGACAGCCACTACGGTCTGAGCCCGGACGCCTTCGTGATGGTGAAGATCCAGGACGGCGACTGGACGCTGCTGGCGGAGTAGGACTGACCGCACCGCGGCGGCGGTAGCGGGACGCGTTGAGGAATCGCCGCTGCGAGACAGGTCCAAGCGCCCGGGCCGGAGAAGTGGTCCGGGCGTTTGCGCGTACACGCTCAGTCGAGCGGGCCGGCCCGTGGTGGGCGCGGCCCCTTCCTTTGCCCAACGCCGTACCGACCCAGACGATGGAGATCACGGCGGTTCAGGTCTGGCAGTTCATCCTCTCCGGGCTGACCACGGGTGGCACCTACGCCCTCATCGCCCTGGGCTTCTCCCTGGTGTATAACGCCACGGGGGTGATCAACTTCGCCCAGGGAGAGTTCGTCATGCTGGGGGGCATGATCACCGCGGGCGCCATGTCCGCGTGGGGCCTCCCGTTGTGGCTGGCGGCGGCAGTCGCCATCGTCGGCACGACCCTGGTGGGCCTGGCGCTCGACCGCGCCGCCATCCGCCCCGCCCGCAACGCCTCCATCGTGGTGCTCATTATCATCACGGTGGGCGCCTCCATCTTCATGCGCGGCGTCGCCAGCATCATCTGGGGCCCTGATGAGCGCCCCGTACCGGCCTTCAGCGGTGAGGCCCCTATCGGCCTGTGGGGCGCGAGCATCACCCCGCAGTCTCTGTGGGTGCTGGGCGCCACCCTCGTAACCGCGCTCACCATGTGGCTGGTCTTCGAGTACACCGTGGTGGGCAAGGCCATGCGAGCCTGCGCCATCAACCCCGCGGCGGCGCAGCTTTGCGGCATCGAGCTCTCGCGCATGATCTCATGGTCGTTCGCGCTGGCCGCGGGGATCGGCGCGGTTGCCGGCATCGTGCTGGCCCCGATCACGATGACCCAGTACAACATCGGCACTATGCTGGGCCTCAAAGGCTTCTGCGCCGCGATGCTGGGGGGGCTGGGCAACGGCCTCGGCGGCATCGTGGGAGGGCTGTTGCTGGGCGTCCTGGAGGCCCTGGGCGCCGGCCTGATCAGCTCTCAGTACAAGGACGCCATCGCGTTCGTCGTCCTCATCGCGGTGCTGCTCATCCGGCCCAGCGGTCTGATGGGCGGCGGAGAGGAGGTCGAGCTGTGATGGCGACCGAGCGGCAGCCCGCCAGCAGCCGGGATGAGGCCGCGATGCACGCCCGGCGGCAACGGGCAGAGAAGCTGCAGATCGTGGCATTCTTCGCCGTCGTGGCCCTGCTGCCGGTGGTGGTCCGCAACCGCTACTACCTGCACATCCTCATCTTCGTTAGCCTCAACCTCATACTGGCAACGGGACTGAACCTGCTGATGGGCTACGCCGGGCAGGTGTCGCTCGGCCACGCCGCCTTCTACGGCATCGGCGCCTACGCCTCGGGCATCCTGACAGCGACTTACGGCTGGAATCCGTGGCTGGCGATGGTGGCGGCGGTGGTAATCACCAGCGCTGTGGCCTGGCTGGTGGGCAAGCCCACGCTTCGCCTCCGGGGCCACTACCTGGCCATGGCCACGCTGGGGGTGGGCATCATCGTGTCCGTGGTGATCCGGCAGTGGACGGACCTCACCGGCGGCGCAGCGGGTCTGACCGAGATCCCCTCGATGACGCTGCTGGGCCGCGAGCTGCAGTCGGACATGGATGTTCAGTACTACTACTTCGTCTGGGCCTGGGCGTGTCTGCTGACGGTGCTGTTTGCGAACCTGGTGGCGTCGCGGCCGGGCCGAGCCCTCCGGGCGCTGCATGACAGCGAGCTGGCGGCGCAGACCCTGGGCGTGGACACCGCCGCCTTCAAGCTGCGGGCCTTCGTGATCTCAGCCGCCTACGCATCGATAGCGGGGACGCTCTACGCGCACTCGTCCATGCGCTTCCTCTCCCCCACGCCCTTCGGCTTCCACAAGTCCATCGCCCTGCTGGTGATGGTGGTGCTCGGCGGGCAGGGGACCCTGTGGGGGCCGGTGCTGGGAGCGGCCACCATCACATTCATCGAGGAGTCCCTGCGGCCATGGGCGGAGTATGACATCATCGCCTACGGTCTGCTGCTGATGTTCATGATGATCGTGATGCCCGGCGGCCTGTCACGCGCACTGGCGGCGCTGGGTGAGCGCGTGCGCAGTTGGTTGCTGCCGGGTCGGGACGAGGACCTCGAGGGGGGCGGTCCGGCGTGAGCGAGCCGCTGCTGGAGGTCGCGGGCCTGTGCAAGGACTTCGGCGGCCTGGAGGCCGTCAAGGACGTCAGCTTCACGGTGCGCGAGGGCCAGATCAAGGCCCTCATCGGCCCCAACGGTGCGGGCAAGACCACCATCTTCAACCTGCTCACCGGGGTCTTACCGGCGGACGCGGGGTCGGCCATCTATCGCGGGCGCGAGCTGCTGGGGATGCCGCCACATCGCGTTGCCGGGCTGGGCATCGCCCGGACCTTCCAGACCAGCCTCCTGTTCGACCACATGAGCGTGCTCGAGAACATCATGGTGGGGCACCACCTGGCGGGCGGCTCCACGATGCTGACGGCCGCCCTGCGGCTCTTCGGAGCCAGCGCCGAGGAGCGCCACTACCGCCGCACGGCCATGGAGGCGCTGGAGCGGGCAGGCCTGGGGGAGCTGGCCGCCCGGTCGGCGGCGGGTCTGCCCATCGGCCAGCGACGGATGGTGGAGGTGGTGCGGGCGCTCGCCGCCGAGCCGCAGCTTCTGCTCATGGATGAGCCGGCGGCGGGGCTGAACATGCGGGAGACCGACCGGATGGCCGAGACCGTCCACAGCATCCGCGACAGCGGGGTCACGGTCCTGCTCGTGGAGCACGACATGTCGCTGGTGATGAGCGTCTCCGACGAGGTCCTGGTG